>JAISQX010000177.1 GCA_031273965.1 Clostridiales bacterium | reverse complement strand
TAACGCCTGCAGAAGAGGTAAGGAGCACGGCATAAGCGAGTACACGCGTCCGATGCGTATGCTGACCGCCACCGTCGTAGTCGAGTCGGGAATTTTGCCGCGTTTGCCCGTTATAAGCGACGGAGAAATTCCAAAGGACAAGATTGCGGAATGTCTGGACGTCGTCTACAAAACAAGCGTAAAAGCGCCCGTATTATGCGGGGACGTAGTAATAAAAAACATATGCGGGACGGGAACGAATATACTCGCCTCGCGCTCCATGGCGTCAATTGAAATAAATGAGTAAAGAGAGGAAAATTTTATGAATAACGAGCAAATAACCGCCGAGCTAAAAAAGCTTTTGGGCAACGACCGCGTAAGCGACGACGAAAAAGTAATACTTGAATGCTCAAAGGATTATATAGGATTTCGCATATTCGAACGCGGAGCGGGCAAACACTTTGCGCCGAAAGCGGCGTGCGTCGTAAGTCCGCGGAGCGCGGAGGAAGCGTCGGCGGCTTTACGTTTTTTTAACGCGAATAAAATCGACGTTGTCCCAAAAACCGGCGGTTCAAGCGTGACGCTGGGCGTGGAACCTATAGAAGGCGGAGTTATTTTGGACGGTTCGGCGATGAACGGAATAGTCGATTTTAACGAAACGGATATGTGGGTTACGGCGCGTGCGGGGACTCCTCTTGAATACTTGGAAAACTATCTCAACAAACGCGGATACACGACGGGACATTTTCCTCAATCGCTTCCTATGGCGCATGTGGGAGGGTTGCTCGCGACGAGGAGTATAGGTCAATTTTCTACGCTGTACGGCGGAATAGAGGACCTTGTAGTCGGATTGGAAGCCGTGCTTGCGGACGGCGAGATAATAAAAATAAAAAATAGTCCGCGCCGTTCCGTCGGACCCGATTTACGCCAGATATTTATAGGCAGCGAGGGCACGCTCGGATTCATAACCGAAGCGACGCTCAAGATCTTTCGTTATTCGCCCGAAACGCGTTGGATGCGCGCTTACGGCGTCAAGGGCATGAGGAACGGGCTTGCTGCGTTGCGTGAAATAACCGTCGGCGGGTATCGTCCCGCCGTCGTACGCTTGCACGACCCGACGGAAACGGAGAGGGATTTGGGAAACTTGGCGCCGGAGGGATATTGTATTCTTATTTTGATTGCGGAGGGGCCGTCGGCGGTCGCGGCGGCGATAGGAAAGGGAGTAGAAGAGATTTTAAAGAATTACGAGACCGTGGATTTGGGAGAAAAGCCCGTGTTGCATTGGCTTGAACACAGAAACGACGTGTGCGCGACGCTTGACAAATATAAATACTACAAGCTTGGCGCGATAGCCGACACTTGCGAAATTTCAGCTCCGTGGTCCAAAATAGCCGACATATACGAAGCGGTGACGGAGAGAATGCCGCGAGAAGTCGAGAGTTTGGCGAGTATAGCGGGACATTCGTCGCACAGTTACGTTCAAGGAACGAATATATACTTTACTTTCGGAGCCATGGCGGATAAGGATAAGCCGGAATGCGCGCGCGAAATTTATATGAATATCATACGGGTCATAATGGAGGAAACGCTCGCGAGAGGAGGCAGCATAGCCCATCATCACGGCTCCGGAAAGTACCGCACGCGGTGGATGCCGGAGGAGCACGGAAGCTCGTACGGGCTTTTGTATAGGATAAAGCGGGCATTGGATCCTAACGGAATCTTTAACAAGGGAGTTATTTTAGCCGATAAGGAATAGTTTTTCGTGAATATGCTTTTGTGCGGAGCGTTCTTTATATTTAAGAGGATTATGCGATGAAAATAGTCGTTTGCTTTAAAGTGGTGCCGGATTTTGAACAAGTTTTGAAAAGCGATTGGGAAAATTTTTCGTCGGAGTCCGATTTAAACTGCGCGAAGCGTATAATAAATTGCTTTGATGAAACGGCGTTGGAACTTGCGTTGCGCATAAAAGACGACGTCGAGAAAGACGGCGGCTTTGCGGAGTGTACGGCGTTGACTTTTGCCGGCGAATTAAAAAATGTCTTTTCAAGCGCGCTTTTTGCGGCGGGCTTCGACCGCGTAGAGCTTATCAAAGACGAGGGAACGTGCGCGTTTAATTCGTTATCGGCGGCGAAAAACCTTGCCGGAAGAATAAAAGAAATCTCGCCCGATTTAGTTTTAACCGGTAAACAGGCGGGATATGCGGACGGAGGAGTCGTGCCGTTCTATATAGCGGAGAGGTTAAAGCTTCGCGCGATAGGGGAGGCTTTTGACGCGGGTTTTGCGGAGGGCGTTTTTTTTGCCGATATAAGAGAGCCGACGGGGGGGATAAGACGGTGCAGAATAGACGAACCCGCCGTCGTTTCAGTCGGGACCGGACAAATCGCGGGATTGAGAATAACGACGCTAAAAAAACGCCTTGCGACGGTTGGGAAAAACATTGATATATTTAGTGGCGCGACCGCTTGTAAAACGAACTCGTTTTCGGAGATAAAGTTTGAATATAAGGAAAACCGCCGCGAATGTAAAATGCTTTCGGAGATTTCCGAATTTACCGAAATTCTCAAAGGGAGCATAAAGCGATGAGGCGCATAGTCTTTGTCTTATCCGGCGTATCGCGCAAAGAGAGAAGAATAGAAGAAAAGACTTTCAAGTTCGCGGGTTTGAAGCGAGAAGAAATAGCCGATAGTCTGAGAGCTTTCGCCGCGCCGCTTATAAAAAACGGCGCGAAAACGGAGGTCTACTATTTGGACGGGGTCGATGACGAAACCGAACGTTCGAGTCTTAAAGAAGGCGAATTCTTTGTTTTGCGGCGCGGCGAAGACGCCGCGTTTGAAGAGCTATCGGAGGATTTACGGCGAAAAGACGACGGGCAAACGGTTTTTTTAACCGAAAGCGCGCCTTGCGCGAATAGGGTATTCGCGCGATTGGCTTATCGTTTCGGCGTCGAATGCGTTATGAATGCGGACGGAGTAATTGAGGAAAACGGCGAATTTTACGTTGTGAAAAAAATTTGCGGCTCAAATATTGATATGAAAATTCCTCTCGGTTTTGCAAAAGTCATCACCGTTGCTCCTCAGCCCGACAAAAATGTCGGAATTGCGTTAGTCGGAGGATTAGGACTTAAAAACGGACGGAATTTTGAGCGGTTAAAAGTTCTTGCCGGAAAAATCGGAGCGAATGCTTGGCTTACGAGAGCCGCCGCTTTGGAATTTGGAGGCGCCGAATATATCGTCGGACAATCGGGAAGAGTCATCGCGCCGGATATATGCGTAATATTGGGAGCGTCCGGAGCTTCCGCGTTTATGTACGGGGTCGAACGATCCAAAAAACTTGTCGCCGTAAACAACGATTCGGACGCGCCTATATTTAAAAAGGCGGATTTTGGTTTGCTCGCCGACGCCGAGGTGATATTGACGGAGCTTGAGGCATTATGGAAATAAAACCTTTTGAAAATAAATACGCAAGCTATTTGAGCGACGAGTCGCATATCGTCGGGCATGCGGATTTTATAGCTTTTCCTGAGAATGAAAGCGATTTAAGCGAGGTTTTTTGTTTTTCCTCAAAAAATAAAATGAGCGTCACGGTTCGCGGAGCGGGAACGGGGCTTAGCGGCGGTGCGATTCCGAACGGCGGCGTGATAGTTTCTACGGAAAAGATTTACGGAGAGCCAGTGATTGAAAAGACCGACGGCGGATGCGTTTTGTCGGTTCGCGCGGGCGTTACATTGAGGCGGGTTGAGGAATATCTCAGCCGCGGCGAATATCGTTTCGCGCCGAATCCCACGGAAAAAAACGCGACGGTGGGAGGACTGTTCGTCTCGAACGCGATGGGGCTTAACGTATTGCAAGCGGGACGGGTTTGGGAACATATAGCCTATGTAAGATGGGTGGATAGGGAAGGAAAGGTTAGGCAAGCGCACGCAAAAACGGCGGTACGCGAACTCGTCGGCAATATAAAAAATTGGGGAGCCGCCGTGGATTTTGGATTGAAACTGACTTCGAAAGACGGCGTGTTTTGGGGCGTCGTTTATTTTTTTAATACGGAAGAAGCCGCCAAAGATTTTATCGGAGCCGTATGCGCGCGGAGAAAAAAGTCGGATTTTACGCGTCTCACATTGGCGGCTTTCGCGTATTTTAACGCGGAGACGTTAAAAATTATAAGCGAGATACGTTCAGCCGTATCCGCGCTTGAGGCTTTGCCGCAGTTTCCGTCCCGCGCGGGTGCGGCGGTTTATGCGGAATTGTCGGGCAAAGACGACGCGGCGGTTACGGAAGAGCTTTACATACACGCCGAGTTGTTTGAAAAATGCGGCGGCGACGCTTCGGATACCCTTGCGGCGTACGGCGAGGACGGGTTAAGGAAGTTTCGGGATATGTGTCACGCTACCGTGGAGGCGCTGAACGGCGCGGAGAAAATGCGAAAAAGAAAATGCGTTTTTGGATACGTGGGGGAAGACGGAGATATATGTGAGGTTAAATAGAAATTTTTTTGCGGCGGTTTGATTTTGAGAATAATTTTATGCGTTAAACAAGTGCCGAATGACGGCGGCGCGGTTATATATGAAAAAGACGGTACGCTTGTGCGTTCAGGCGGCATGCTAAATCCCTGCGATTCTCATGCCGCGTCGGCGGCTTTTGCCATAAAAAAAGCGTTCGGCGGCGAGATAATCGTTCTTTCCATGGGCGCGGCTTCGGCAATATCGGCGTTAAGAGAGGTTCTTGCGGCGGGCGCGGATCGCGGCGTATTGCTTTGCGGCAGAGAGTTCAAAGGATCGGATGTTTACGCGACGTCGTACGCGCTGTCTCAAGCCGTAAAAAAACTCGGCGGAGCGGATCTGATTTTGTGCGGAGAACGAACCGCGGACGGGGGTACCGCTCAAACGCCATTTTCTCTCGCGGCGCAGCTCTTAATTCCCGCGGCGGGCTTTATAAAAAGGATTGTATTTAGGGAAGGCATTTTGTTTTTTATACAGGAGCTTAGCGGAATTTCCGTCGAGGTTGAGGCGCGCTTTCCGATGCTGGCGGCCGTGAGCAAGCAGATAGCGCCTCCGGCGGTTGCTTCTCTGAAGGGTTATGCGGAAGCGGCGAAGAAGGAAATATGTATTTGGGATTCCGCGGATCTGCCCGATAACTCTCCGAGGCATTACGGACTCACGGCGTCGCCTACCGCGGTAAGAAGCATAAAGCCGCTTGTTTTTACGGCAAAAAATCCGCCGATATACGAGACGCCCAAAGAATCCGCCGAGCGTCTGATAGCTATAGCGCGGAGGTTTTTATGAGTAAAATAAAAATATTGGTATACGTTCAAGTTGAGTCGGGCAGAATATCGCCTCTGAGCGCGGATTTGATAAAAGAAGCCTTTTGCTTGTCAAAAAATACGGCGGATATATACGGAGTCGCCGTTTCCGGCGAAGGGAGCGGCTTTTTGGATTTCGACTCCGGCGCTTTAAAAGGACTTGAAGCCGTCTATGTTTTTGAAAGCGGAATTTTTGAGATTTTTGAGGCAATGCCTTACGCTTCGGCGCTTAAGATATGCGCGGATGAATTGAAGCCCGACATTATGATGTTTGTCGGTACGTCCGAGGGACGGGCTCTCGCGCCGGCGGCGGCGGCGCTCCTAAAAACCGGAGCGGCAGCCGATTGCACCGAGCTTATGTCGGAGGACGGAGGACTTATACAAATCCGTCCGACTTTCGGCGGCAGTATGCTTGCGGAAATAACGACGCCGTTTTCACGTCCGCAGAT
Organism: Clostridiales bacterium; assembly: GCA_031273965.1. Lineage (GTDB taxonomy): Bacteria > Bacillota > Clostridia > Christensenellales > JAISNN01 > JAISNN01. The sequence goes on along the minus strand of JAISQX010000177.1, from coordinate 16,870 downwards.
AGCCGTATTGAGGGCGGGCGCCTTTTCGTCGCGAAAGGAAGCCGTAACGGAAGACGCGGAAGCTAAAAAGACCAACCCCACGGTCATATACCGCAAGGTTGTCGGGAAATGCGGCGAAACGGAACCGTTGAAAAAACGGTTGATTGACTTTTCCGAAGAGAAGTTCAAAGAAAAAGACATTATAATCGCCGTCGGCGGCGGGCTAAGAGAAAAAAAAGACGCGGAGATTTTTTATAAATTGAGCGAAAAGCTTGGCGCGTCGCTGATGTGTTCCCGCGCCGTCGTCGACAGAGGATGGTTTTCGCAGGCGAGGCAAATAGGCTTGAGCGGGCGAATCGTTTCGCCCAAGCTTTTAATAACTTTTGGAATATCCGGGTCGGCAGAGTTTTTATCCGGTATAAAATCCGCGGAACGCTTAACGGCGGTAAACGTCGATAAGGATTCGCAGATAATGAAAATCGCCGACGAGGCGATCGTCGGCGATATGTATCTTATAGCCGGGGAAATGCTTTTAAAAAATATAGAAAAATCTATCGAAGGTTAAAGCCACTTCAGCGAACGTTCAAGCGCTTTTTTCCACATGGAAAATTGCGCGAGAGCGTTTTCTCTATTTGGGTCCGGTTTAAAGGTTTTATACGAGGACATGCCTTTTTTTATGTCGGCTTCGCCGATAAAATTCATATACATTGCCGACAGTGCGGCGATGCCGAAGCCCGTCGCCTCTATCGATTCGGGGCGTGAAATTTCCATATCGAGAATATCGGACAAAAGCTGTACGGCAATGTCGCTGTTTGAGACGCCGCCGGATACGCTTAGTTTTTTTATGTCGATTCCGAGGTTTTTGAAGGAAATAAGCACGTCCGCGGCCGCGAAAGCGATAGAATCCAGCATAGCGCGGACCAAGTGTTTTCGATTACAATCGGCGCTTATTCCCATAAAAGACGCGCGGGCGGAGGGATCGTTATACGGCGCGCCGGACATTCCGCCGAGCGCCGGAACAAAGTAAACGCCGTTACTGTCCTTGACTTGCGCGGCTTCTTCGTCCAATTGTTTTATGCTTCCGTACAGTTCCAACTGATTTTTTCCCCATTCGAGACAACTTCCCGCCGTATAGGAATTACCCTCAAACATATAAGAGGTTTTGCCGTTTATCCGCCAAGCCACGGATGTGTAAAAGTTCCCGAAAGTTTTATATTCGGAACCGATATTGACGTTGACGAAGGTGCCGCTCCCGTTGGTGCACTTCGCGACGGTCGGTTCAAAGCAGCCTTGCGCGAACATGGCGGCTTGTTGATCGGCGATAACGCCGCAAATCGGTATTTCTTCGCCGAAGATTTCCTTTGAAATTACGCCGAAATCCGAGCTTTCCTCGCGTATTTCCGGAAACATATCCGGGCGCATACCCACGTATTGAGGAATATAAGTACTCCATTCGCAAGTTTTATTGTCGAGCATAGTGCTGTTGCTTGCCATACTTAGCGTTGTGGCAAATTGCTTGCCTCCCGTAAGCATGTATAACAACCATGAATCGACGTTTCCCCATTTGACGTCGGGATTTGAGAGCGCGTCGGAAAAGTCCGCCGAAAGCGTCTTTGAAGCGGCGACCATGACGGGAGTGTAGAGAGGTATAAGATAAGGAGCCATGCCCGGAAATACGGAATTAAATTGTTGATTTTCGACAAATAAATCTCTGAGAACGCGGGTTCCGCGCGTATCCTGCCATGTTATCAGGTTGCATAAAGGTTTCAAATTCTTGCCGTTCCAAAAGAGCCACGAGGTGCGCTGAGCGCCTATGCCGGCGCAAGCTATTTCGCGAACGTCGATTGAGCATTTTGACATGACATCTTTTGCGGTTTCCAAAATCAAAGCATAAATCTTTAGAGGATCTTGTTCAACCATTCCGTGTCCGGGATATATGCTCTCGGTTTTTCTTGACGACATCCCGATAAATTTTAAATTTTTGTCATAGATGAGACTTTTGACACAAGTCGTGCCGCAATCAAGCACAAGTATGTATTTTTTCATGCTTCCTCCTAAAATTCAATTAAGTTACGCGCGACGCGCTATAGATATGCGAAAAAACGCAATTTATTAAAAAAGATTTTAATAATTATACTATAAATTTGCCCATAAGTAAATATGTTTTCAAAAAATTCTTTATGATTTTCGTTAAAAAAAATTTTAAACGGAAGAGGGGGATTATATTTTCATTAGGGCGTAAGACGTTTTTAACTTGTCTTTTTAAGAATAATACGTTATAATTATCAATAGACGCCTAAGAGGATATACAAAAAGCGATAAGGAAAGCATAAAAAGTGAGCGAGAGAATAAACTGGTTTCCGGGGCATATGAAAAAAGCTTTCGGGATAATAGAGGAGAATCTAAAACTTGTGGACGCGGTGTTGTACGTTCTTGACGCAAGAGCGCCCGGGGCGTGCATAAATCCGGAGTTTGAGAGAATACTCGCGGAAAAACCGCGGTTGTACGTTATCAGCAAGGCGGATCTTGTCGAGGATACGTACGTACGTCTTTGGAAAGATTATTTTAAAGAACGCGGGCAGGCGTGTCTGGCGATAAACAGCATATCCGGAGTAACCGGAGGCGTCGTAAAAGAAGTCAAGAGCCTTCTCGCGGAAAAGATACGAAGATACGAGGATAAAGGAATAAAAAAGACACTGAGAATTATGGTGATAGGGATACCGAATTCCGGAAAATCCACTCTGATAAACGGCGTGTGCAAGAAGAAAAAAACTCTAACGGGAGATAAACCGGGAGTGACAAAAGCAAAGCAATGGGTAAAGATTTCCGAGGGATTGGAAATGCTCGACACCCCCGGCGCGCTTTGGCCTTGTCTTGAGGATAGGGAAGCGGCAAAAGACTTGTTTTTTATCGGGAGCATAAAGCAGGAGATATTCGACAATACGGAGCTTGCGCTGTTGCTTGTGGAAAAGCTTAAGGCAATCGCGGCAAAACAGCTTGCGGAACGATATAAATTGGAAAACGCGGAGAACGCTTCTCCGCTTGAAATACTAAACGGCATAGCAAAAAACAGAGGGTATGTTTTAAAAGGCGGAGAAACGGATTTGGATAGAACGGCTATCTGCATACTTGACGATTTTAAAAAAGCAAGGATAGGTAAAATAGGATTGGAAAGACCGCCGAAAATAATTTAACGCGGAGTTGTAAAAAAGCGCGGACGCTATTATAAGGACGGACGCCGTGATTTGGAGAAGTAAACCTAAAAGCGGCGGAATATAATAATAAAGAGTTTCAATAGTGCGTATTCAAGTAGGCATAAAGGGTGAATTTTGACTTTTTTTGCCCCAAGAGCATTATACCTTCTATCCGTAACGGCGCTAAGACGTCGAAAAAAAGCCTTGTCGGATACAAAATCGCATATAATCTGTTTTTTTTCGATTTGCAGAAGTATGCCCTAAACAAAAAAAGTCGTTGGAGATGCAGCATGGACAGAGAAAAATTAGCAATATATTACGTCAGATTGAGGGATAAGACCTTAAGTCTTTCGCTCATGCCGGTTGTTACCGCTGTTATGTCAAAGGGCGTGATCGTAAATAAAATAATTTACGGCGAGCCGAAGTCAAAACTAAACGGTTCGGAGTTATACATAGATAAAGCGGCTAAAAAACCGGTCTTTATATATGTACACGGGGGCGGCTGGGTGCAGGGCACGCATATTATACGAAATCCGTATTGTTCGCGCATAGCCGATTTGGGCTTTTATGTTTTGAATATAAATTATGAGCTTGCACCGGACGCAAAGCATCCCGTTCAAGTGCGTAATATTTTTAGCGCGATAAGCTATGTTTTTGAAAGAAAAGACGAATATAATTTGGATACGGACAATATATTTCTGGGCGGCGATTCCGCCGGCGGGCATCTCGCGGCGCTTGCCGTGAGCGTGACGGTAAATAAGCGGCTATACGATGAATTTTGCATAAAATTTGATCATAAGGACGATTTTAAGGTAAAGGGCTTTGTTTCCGTATGCGGAATATTTGACTTTTTGAGCTGCAGATACGCGGATTTTCATAATTTGGAGCTATATGCAAGGTCGTATTCGGGATACGACGTAAGAGAAATAGACGATGTGGAGACGCTTTTTGAACGACAGGACATCAAGGATATGTGCCCCGCATCGCTTGTAAATCCCGACTTTCCGCCTTGCGTGCTTTTGACGGGGGAAAAGGACCCGCTAAAGCCCGCGACCGATTTGTTTTATGAGGTTTTAAAGAAAAATAACGTTAAAACCCGTTTATATGTCGGAAAGGGAAAATACTCGGTACACGCGTACCCGCTCTTTGACGGCAACACCAACGGAAAACGCGCAATGCGGGAGGTGTACGCGTTTTTTCACGAAGTACTCGGCGACGGGTACGGGTTATTAAATCCCAAGGCGGCGCCGGTTGACAGCGACTTAATACAGCGAGGCGTGACGAGCGATATAGAGAGCGATATCGTATACGATATGGGCGGCGACGCGGAAAACGGCGAAACGGATGAAAATAGCGAAGACAAAAAAGAAAAACGCGGCTTCGAAATAATCGTCGGAGGCAGAACTTATATTGTCGCGGAGGAGACCAAGCTTTTGGTGGAAGACCTAATAAATAGTAGGTCTTGACCGGGAGAGTACAAAGAAACGCATAAAAAAAGCGGGAGAGTGAAATCTGACGCTAATCAAAAAGTTTAGAGAGAAATGATTTTTAATTAAACGGCTTGAAACCTATATCGCACGGGGGACATGCCGTTTTTTTGCGGTTTATTCGACGCTGCCCGTCGCTTAACGCTTATTGAAAGAAGGCTTACACATTCTCACGCGTCGGCGGGAAAGAATATTTTGGGTATTGACAGCATAAGGAAAATATTGTATAATATTTGACAAATGAATGCGCAAAAAAATATGACAAAAAAATTGATTTCTATCCTTGTCAAAGCAAGAGAAAAAATATTGAAAAACGCCGGTTTTTACGCGGGGTTTCTCACGTTATCGGTTATGGTACTCGCTATGTTGACGACGAGCGTCGTTTTAGGTAAGGAATATAAAAATATCGTTTATATCTTTAGATTTATGTCGGACGGAGAGCTTTTCATCGAAACGGTCGTTACCGAAGGCGAAACACTCGCGTTTCCGGAGAGTCCTAAAAAGCAAGGCTTTGAGTTTGTCGGATGGGAACTCGGAACCGGTTCGAATTTGACCGGCGCCGACAAGAATATTCCATATATTATTATAATATTTGAAGCGAAGTGGAATATAAAAGCGGACGTTCCCGACAACGAAGACCCCGGCAACGAAGACCCCGGTAACGAAGACCCCGGTAACGAAGACCCCGGTAACGAAGACCCCGGCGACGAAGACCCCGGCAACGAAGACCCCGGCAACGAAGACCCCGGCGACGAAGACCCCGGCGACGAAGACCACGGCAATAAAGACCCCGACAATGAAGACCCCGACAATGAAGACCCCGGTAACGAAGACCCCGGCGACGAAGACCCCGGAGATGACGAGCCAAGCGAGCAGAATGAGGTAACTGTCGACGGGATTATCCTTAAAGAGATAGAAGGCGGATATGAGGTTAAGGGTGTTGAAATTTTATCGGGGGAAGCTATTATTCCGTCCGAATATAATGGCAAGCCCGTAATAAGGATAGGCGAAAGCGCTTTCGAGGGTCGTAATGATTTAACAAAAGTTATAATTCCCGCCGGAGTGAAGGAAATCGGACGATATGCGTTCGGACAATGCGGTTCGCTTAAGGAAGTCGTATTGAGCGAGGGACTTGAGAGTATAGGAGAACATGCCTTTTTTGGCTGCTACGCTATTAAACGGCTTGAAATTCCCGTAAGCGTAACAAGCGTGGGAGAAGGCGCTTTTGAGTATTGGAGACAGGATCAGACAATAGTGGTTTGCGGCGATTTCGGTAGGCCGCCTTTAGGTTGGTCGCCGAATTGGTTAGGCAAGCAAGGCGACCCTGTTCTCGATTGGTATTATGCTTAAGGGACTCGGCGGTTTTACGCGAACGGTTTGAATAAAAATATTGTGACGGTTGCGAAAAACCATGCGAAAAAACTTTGAACGGCTTTGATTTTAAGGTACTTCGCGGCAGAAACGCCTACGGGCTTTAGATATGCGAGACATTGAACGGTAACCGACAGTCCGCCGAACGTCACCGCCGCGGCTATCAGCGGAAGGCAAAAATTTATGTCGCCCGATGCGGAAAGTTCCTTTACGCCCCTTGTCATCTCTATAAAGGATAATAAAATCCCTGCGGAAGCGTTTTGATCGCCCGTAATCTTCGTCAATAAACCGGCGGGCAAGGATAAAATACCGCCGTTTAGCGCCATATCGCAAAGCATGTTAAACAGAGCTACAAGTCCGCCGACGAGTAAAACCGTCGATACGGCGGAGGATATTGTTTCGCCAAAAATATTATCCGAAAGAGCGGCGGGCTTTTGTATACTTTCTATTCGGGCGCGGTCGGTTTTCTTTTTATTTTTAAAGCATAAACCGGCGGTTATTGCCGAAGCATAATGACATAATAATATTATCGCGGCGGCTTTCGGATTTTTAAGAAGAGCGCCTCCTATCACGCCGATTATAAAAAGCGGACCGGAGAGGGAAGTAAACGCGGTTGTCGCCGCGGCTTCGTCGGCGTTCAACGCGCCTTTAGAGTGCATTTCGGCGACGAGCTTAGCTCCCACGGGGTAACCGCTTATAAGTGCGGTTAAAAATATACCGCCGCTTTCTTTGGGTACGTTAAATAGCTTGACAAATATTTTTCCGAAGCCGTTCGAAACTCCCCCTAATCCGCCGGAGGCGATAAAAAGTTTGCCTAAAACCAAAAACGGAAAGAGCGACGGCAGTACGGACGATGCGAAAAGTTTGAGCCCGTCAAGGAAAGACGCGGCGTATATTTCCGGTTTTAAGACGAGAGCCAGACTCGCGGCGACGGCGAACAGAGATAAAAATATCGGCGAAAGTTTTTTTTTAACACGACCGTCGGTTTTAACTGACAAAGAACTCGCAAAACTCGTATTTTCCACCGAACCGCGCATTAAATGAGCGGGCTTTATGGAAAGTTGCGCCGACGGGCGAAAGAGAAAATTATTCGCGGAGTTTTTTAACGGTTTTGCCATATTAATAAATAATATTGCTTTATTTCGAATTTTATGTTAAAATATAGACATATATTCACTGGAGACGGGTAATGAGAGTCGTATTTGAGTGTGATAACTTGACCGAGGATTATTTAAAGGGTAGTTTTAAAAGGGCGCTCAGGATAAGCGTGTTTTTTACGGCATTTTTTTGGGTGCTTAGCGCTTTTATGCTTGGAATAGATTTTTTTATGGCGTCGACTATGTTCATTATGGGAATAGTAATGTTTCCCTTGTTTCTTTGGGCGAGCCGCAGCGCCGCGAAGAAACAGATAAAAACAAATAAGACCTATTTCGGAGGAAAGCTTACGGCGGTGTTTTTGGACGACAATTTTACGATAGCCCAAAAAAACGAAATAAGCAGTTCATCCTCCGAAAGCTTATATGACGGGATATATAAAGTTGAAGAATATGCCGACGTGCTTTTTCTATACGTAAGCAATATGTCGGTTTTTACCTTGAACAAGAAAAATATCGTCGAGGGGACGATAGAAGAGTTTAGACAAATTTTGAAAGCAAAAATCGGACAAAAATATAAAAATTTGACAATGTCAAAAAAGAGGTAACCTTTTATGTTAGTCAACGCAAAGATTTTGGCGGAAGCGGCTCCGTTTCTGCCCAAGCTCATTAGACTCAGAAATATGGTTTGTAAACCCGTCGCCGAGCTTGGCGCGGAGTTTTTTAAGAGCGAAGAACCCGTTCCTTTCGGTCTTTTGGGCGATAAGGTCTTTAAGTCTATAAATATAGGCGATAAATGGGGCGATTTTTTTGATTGCGCTTGGTTTAAATTTTCGGGAACCGTACCGGAGAATTGCCGCGGGAAGCATATCGTCGCGGTCGTCGATATAGACGGAGAGGGATGCGTATTCGATAACGACGGCAATCCCGTACAAGGCTTGACTTCATTAACGGGAGGCACCGATCTTTTTCAACCGGTCGCGGCGAAGAAAGTCGTCGACTTAATAAGTTATTCTCAAGGCGGAGAACGCGTCAATCTCATATTAGAAGCGGGTAATAACGGATGGGGAGGAAGAAGCACGGGCGCGGCGAAGCTAAAAAGAGCCGAAATTTGCGAAGTGAACGACGAAGTCAAAACGTTTTATTACGATTACGTAACCTTGTTTATGCTTTATTTGTCGCGCGGAAAATACGACATAAGAAAGACCGAACTCGGAGAAGCGCTCAAAGAAGCTTACAAGCTGGCTGTTTCGGACGGCGGCGTGAGATTTTCCGAAGCGAAAGATCTTGTGTCATATGAATTGACGGAGCCAAGCGACCTCCGAAGATTTACAATCTATACGACGGGTCACGCGCATCTTGATCTTGCGTGGCTGTGGCCGCTGCGCGAAACCAAAAGGAAGGCGGCGAGAACTTTTTCGGCGGCGATTAAAAACATCGAAAAATACGACGGATATGTGTTCGGGGCGAGTCAGCCGCAACAATTCGATTGGATGAAAAAACTATATCCGAAACTCTATGAGGAGATAAAAAAAGCCGTTGCAAACGGAAGAATAGAGCCGCAAGGCGGTATGTGGGTGGAATCCGACACAAATATTCCTTGCGGCGAATCGCTTATAAGGCAGATTTATTACGGAAAGAAATTTTTTAAGGACGAATTTGGAGCGGACATGAAAATTTTATGGCTGCCCGACGTATTCGGCTTCTCGGCTCAATTGCCGCAGATTATAAAAAAATCGGGAATGGAGTATTTCCTTACCATCAAACTGACTTGGAACGAGCATAATAAATTCCCTCTTAACTCGTTTATGTGGGAGGGGATAGACGACAGCGCCGTGCTTGCGCATATTCCGCCGGAAGGAACTTATAACAGCGAAGTAAGCCCTATGGCGGTCATGAAAGCCTTCGTTCAGTACAAGGACAAAGACAGAGCGCCCGTCGCGCATATGCCTTACGGAGTCGGCGACGGCGGCGGAGGCCCCAATGAAATTCATTTGGAGTTTCTCAAGCGTCTAAAAAAAGAGGGGGGCGTCAGAGGGCTGCCCATAATAAAGGAAGACAAAGCCGAAAGATTTTTTGAGGATTTGGCGCAATACAAGGGCAATCTAAGGACATATAAAGGCGAGCTTTATCTTGAAAAGCACCAGGGAACGCTGACGACGCAGGCTCTGAATAAGTATTATAACAGAAAAGCGGAAACTCTGCTTCATAATGTTGAATTTTTGGCGGCGGCGGCTAAGGATTGCGGCTATAAAATGCCTAAAGAGAGAATTGAGGAGATATGGAAAGAGGTTTTACTCTATCAATTCCATGACATTATACCCGGTTCTTCGATAAGGCGCGTATATGCGGAGTGCAAGACGGGATACGAAAAACTACTCGCGTCGCTCCATGATATTCAAAACGATATTATAAAATTTTTATCCGGCAAAAACCAAGACGACGAAAAAGAAGACGGTAAATATGCCGTCAATCCCACGTCTTATACGAGAAACGAATACGTTAAGCACGACGGAGAATGGTTTAGCGCGGAAGTAATGCCTTATGCGTCGGCGAAACTCAAGCCTATTGAAAAAAATATTGAAAAAAGCCTAAAATCAACCCGTTCCGGTCTGTCAAACGGAAAACTTAACGTCACATTTGCGGAAGCGGGGTATATATCGTCGATTAAGGATGCGTCGGGAAGAGAATATGTCGATAAAATGTTCAACAGGCTTGTAGCCTACACCGACAAAAAGACCACTTACAACGCGTGGGATATCGATATAAAATATCCCAATGCCGCGAAGTATTTCTTCGACGCCGTTAGCGTGGACAGCTATGTCGACGGCGCGGCGGCGGTGCGCCGGACGGTATACAAATTTGGAAGATCGACTTTGACGCAAAAGGTAATATTAAAGGCGGGCGAGGAACATCTGTTGTTTGAGACAAGCGTCGATTGGCATGCGCGGCACAAAATGCTTCGCGCCGATTTTTACCCGGCGTTTTTTTCCAAGAAAGCTACGTCTGACATACAATTCGGAAATATCAAGAGAAGTACGAGGAATAAGACGTCCGAGGAGTATGCTCAATTCGAAACCTGCGCTCACAAATGGGTGGACGTATCCGATGAAAAAAAAGGCGCGGGCGTATCTATTTTGAACGATTGCAAGTACGGTCACAGAATAAAGGACGGACTTATCAGTTTGAACCTTTTACGTGCGACGACTTATCCTGACCCAAAAGCCGACAAAGGCGTTCATAAGTTTACTTATGCGGTATATCCGCACGAGGGCGGCGTATTTGACGGCGAAACCTCTCGTTTGGGATATTTTATCAATAATCCTCTTATCATAACCGAAAAGAGCGTAAAGATAAAAACTTCCGTATTGTTAAACCGCGCGAATATCGTTACGGAAACAGTAAAGCCGTCGGAAGACGGAAAGGGTATAGTTTTGCGTCTTTACGAAAACAGAGGCGAAAAAACTGTCGCGAGCATAAAGACGGGCTTCCAATATATACGGGCGTATGAAGCGGATTTAATGGAGAACGAGATTTCGGATGTAAATTTAAATATGGTATATTTTAAGCCTTACGAAATAAAGACGTTGGTTTTGGAGAGTTAGGAAGTATATTTCCGATTGAAATAATTGCGTTTAGAATTTTTTAATCTCCGCATAGTTATTCTTTCGGCTCTATAGCTTTTCGCCGTCGGCGCCGAAAAAGCGCGTGCTCGGAGGATAGAATAGAATGCAACCGGTTCAAAGATAATAAATTACGGATTCTTAGAAAAAGGGGATAGCGGTATAATGTATATTTCACTCAGCGGACAACTGGGGAGCGGAAAGAGCACTCTTTGCGCGTATTTGGAAAAAAATTACGGATTTGAAACTTTTTCGACGGGAACTATACACAGAAGACTCGCAAAAGAAAGAAATCTCTCCACATTGGAGTTTAACAAGCTTATAGCGGGGGATAAAAATGTAGACCTTCTGATAGACGATGAAATGAAAAAATTCGCGCGCGAAAACACATCGCGCGACATAATATTTGACTCGCGTTTGGCGTGGCATTTTATCGGGGGCTCGTTTAAGGTTTTTCTTTTGGTGTCGCCTAAAAGAGCGGCTCACAGGGTTTTTTTTGGAAGGGTTCTCGACGAGGAGAAATATTCGACAAAGGAAGAAGCTTTGAGGGAGCTTATACACAGACGCGACTTGGAAACGCGGCGGTTCAAGGATTTTTACGGCGTGGATTGCAACGACTATAACAATTACGACTTCATTATAGACACGTCGGAGATAAGCACGGAGGAAATAGCCGAAGCTATTTTTAAAGCGTATGATTGCTTTATAAATAATAGGTTTTACATCAAATGCTTCGTTTCTCCAAAGAATGTGTACCCTTTGGAAAAGATATCGGAAGAATCGAAGGAAAATACCGATATGATATCTCTTATAAAGATAGAAAACGGCTTGTTTATATATAGAGGAAAAGGCAAAGTCATCGAAGCGATAAAAAACGGGGAAAAAACCGTAGGCGCAAAAATAGTATTTTCGGACGACGAAAAATATTCGGAGGATTTTACGGCGGCGAGTTTTGTCGAACGGTCGCTGTCCATGGATTGTATTGCCGCATGGGAGAGAGAAAACAATTTTGATTTCGGATATTATCCCGATTTTCTTATTTGATTTACGACAAAGTATCTCAAATTTAGCCGCATAATTTTTAATTTAAAAAAATATCTTTAATAATCTGTAAAAAAAAAATTAAAACCGGAGGTTGTATATGACTAACACTACTTACACCGCATCTTATCAGGAATTTTTGGACGACGTTATGCCAAAGATCGAAAAGCTTGCCGAGATGGCGCGAGAAAGTACGGAGATAGACAACTCCTGGTACTATAAATTTGATGTGAAAAGAGGTCTCCGCGATCTGGAAGGCAACGGTGTATTAGCCGGACTCACGGATATTTCCGATATAAAAGCGTTCGAAAAGGACGCCGACGGGAACAAAACGCCGTGCGAGGGCGTTTTGCGTTATAGGGGCATAGACATAAACGACATTGTCTCGGGCTTTATGAGCGAAAAACGCTTTGGGTTTGAGGAAGTGGCTTATCTTTTGCTGTTCGGCAACCTGCCGAATGAAAAACAGCTTAAAATGTTCAAGGAAATACTCGCCGGTTTTCGTATTTTGCCCGAATCATTTGTGCGCGACGTCATTATGAAAGCGCCGTCCAAAGACCTTATGAACGGCATAGCCCGAAGCGTATTGACCCTTTACTCGTACGACGACAATTCCGACGACATTTCCATATCGAACGTTTTGCGGCAGAGCTTGCAGCTTATAGCGCAATTTCCGCTCTTGTCCGTGTATTCGTATCAGGTGCATAAGCATTATCACGATTTTGACAGTCTTATTATTCATCATCCGGTGCATGAGCTTTCGACGGCGCAGACTATTTTGCACGCGTTGCGCAAGGACAGTAAATATACGGAGTTGGAGGCAAAAATACTCGACCTTATGTTGGTGTTGCATGCCGAGCATGGGGGCGGAAACAATTCGACTTTTACGACGCACGTCGTTTCGTCGTCCGGCTCCGATACATACTCTTCGGTTGCGGCCGCCATGGGCTCTCTCAAAGGGCCGCGGCACGGCGGCGCGAATATAAAAGTCGTGCAGATGTTTGACGATATAAAAAAGAACGTCAAGGTGCGCACCGACGCGAATATAAGCGCGTATATCGAAAAACTTTTGGCAAAGGAAGCCTTTGATAAAACCGGATTGATATACGGAATGGGTCACGCCGTTTATTCTCTGTCGGACCCGCGCGCTCTCATTCTCAAACGCTATGTGGAGGAGCTTTCCGAGGCTAAGGGACTTCACGAAGAATATGAGCTCTATGACAAGGTAGCTAGACTCGCTCCCCAGATAATAGGCGCGAATAGGCACATATACAAGGGCGTCGCGGCAAACGTGGATTTTTATTCGGGTTTTGTAAATTCCACTCTCGGCATACCCAGCGAGTTGTTTACTCCGATATTCGCCATGGCGCGCATAGTCGGTTGGTCGGCGCACAGGATAGAGGAATTATCCAATAACGGAAAAATTATTAGACCGAATTATAAATGTATAAGCGAATACAAGGAATATGTCGCTCTGGATAAGAGAAATTAATTTTGTCGTTTTGTAATTGAGCGCGGCTTTAGAACCGCGCTCAATTTTGTTTTTATGAATATTTTTTTGCGTTTTGCTTATCAAAATATCGGCGTCAAAGCATTCTAAACGCACTTATTCCTTCCAAATGCTCTATTATTTTTTTGTAACCGTCGTCGTTTAGCGGTACGGTATATCCATCCGGTATTGCGGTATAACACGATATCGCGTTTTGCATTGCCAATGGGCTGTCGCAACCGCTATTATCCGCTCTTTCGCCGTTTATAATTATTTCCGTATTTCTTTTTGTCTTTTTTGAGGAAAGGTAAACTATATACATATCTTCCGTTTTGTTGCCGCCAAAAGAGACCTCCGTATCGGCGTTTTTGGCGAAATGTTCCATGAACCTTTGTTTATACTTTTTGGCTTCGTTTTGCATAGGTTTAACTCCTTAATTTTTTCAATATAATATCTGCGTTTTTGCACGATTAAGATTTTGATTAGAATTTTGTGCGCGGCGGAAATTTTTTTTAAACTCCCCCTAAAAACCCTTTTTAAGGCTTTTGAACTATATAAGTTTTTGAAGCCGCGACGCCCGTCGTCGTTATTTACGCGCTCATTTATATGAGATTGCGCCGTTTATTTCTATGTGTTTCCCTAAAAAATCTTTGCCGCCGCCTATGGGCAACCGTAAACAAACATTATAAAAAGCCTTTTCTTTCGGTCTCATTTTTTTTAAACAAAACGGCGGAAAAGACTTCATTCTAAATTATTGTGCATAAGCAAGTTGGGCAAGGCGAAAATAATATAAAAAGTGCATCTTCCCAATGTTGCTATACATCTGAATTAGAAAAGGATTACTCCAAACCATTATTCAATTAGGAAAACACACTTTTTACCTAATAAAATATGGTCCGGATTTTAAGAAAAAATAATCCCTCGATTATATTTTTTAATATTCAAATATATAGCTTTTTTAGTATATCAAAAAACGGCGTAAAAGTCAATACTTAAACAAGAATATATTCGCCGATTTTGCGTTCGCTCCGGAAAGCAAACATTCGCGAAGAATTATTTATTGACAAAATATGACATATTGTGTTATAATGCGGTATGTAATAAAATCATATCGGAGCAATTATGATAAAAAAGCAAGCGGAAGTACGGAACGAGCCTATCATAAAGGAATTTAAAAATATACGGATTTTGGAGTCCGGAAAAAAGAGGAACGCGAATTTTTACATAACGGGCAAAAGAATAATATTAAAAGACGCCAAAGGTAAAAAAGGTATATTTTTCGGCGAGATAGAGTTAGACGACATAGAACGCGCAAAGCAAAAAATTAATGTGCGGTTCGGATGGAATTATCTCGTATCCGCCTTGTTCTTCGCGGCATTTATATTGCTGTCATATTATAAACCGGAAGCGGAGATATTCTTGTATCTGATGTTGCCGGCCGTTCTGATATTAAATTTTTCCGGACTTATAGCCGGCGCGGAAAAAAATCCCAAGCTGTTTTTTGCGACTTTCATCATGGTTTGTTTCAATATAATTATTATGCAAGCCTTTAAAAATTACATGTTGGTTGCGTATTATATAAACGGCGGCGCGGCGGTTTATTTTTTTACCGCAGGGATAAAGCCGATAAAGACGGCGAAGCTTGAGATTTTTATAGTGTTAAAAAAATTTAAGACTTACGGCGATTTGGTAAACCTGCTTAAAACTGGATTGATAGACGAGAATAACGACGATTTTGTCGATAATCTGCTATCCGCCGCCGAGAATCCGAACGGCTCTTACGAAGACAAAAAAGAAGAGAAGATAAAGAGAAAAAATATCCTTTCAAATTTATTCAGCAAAAAGGAAGAACCGCCGCGAAGCGATAAAACGATAAGCAGAGCGTACACGAATATCTATTCGCGCGGAGAAAATAAAATCGGCTTGGTAAGGTCGCGCGTCGAGATTTGTTATATATACGACGGAAACAGCGAGGGCTTATATAATACGCTCTGTCATGTTTTGGAGCGAAAAACAAAAAAATATGAAAGCGCGCGTTTAAACGGCGGATTCAAAATTGTAGAACGCAAAACCGATGAAAATACAAACGATTACGCGTCTTAAAGCATGAGTTCGCGTTTATACTCCGGCGGCAAATAATGTAACGATAAATGGAAAGAGCTTTTGCGCTTATTTTATAAACGGTATTTTTTTATGCGAGAACACATAAACTATCGGAGATAAAAATCTATCCGCGGAAACTGTTTTGATAATTAAGATAGGTTGCCGATAAGAGTTGAAAAGCGCGCTTTTTTGCGGACAAAGCCCGAAAAAGAGCGGGGTGTGTCAAATTATCCGGCACAAAAGGAAGAAGTCGGTCGCTTCCGTTCCGTCGCCATTAGCGTCTCATTAAATCGCGGGACGTACTTTAATATGTAAAACCCGTTCCGTTCGTTCGGAGGTTCAATTTTTCTTGACTTTTTGGCGGATATAATGTAGTATACTATTTGAATAGTTTTCGCTATTGCGCGGGGCGCGAAGCAACCGCGCGAGCGGGACGTTAAACGTATTTTTATAATAGCGCGTTATTTCAAATAAAAAAAGGGGGATGTCTTATGTGGTTTGAATCTTTACATACGACGGAGCAGGTATTATTTGCCATAGCTACCGCGGCGTCGGCGCTCTTGGTAATTCAATTGATTTTACTCATTTTGGGTTTGGGTAACGATTCTGACGCCTTCGACGGCGGAGACGCTTCCGATGCGGACATACCTTCTAACAGCACGTCGCCGATAGAACTCGGCGGACTGAAAATCTTTACGATACGCGGCATAATCGCTTTTTTTGCGGCGGGCGGTTGGGTAGCGTTCGGGACGTTCGACGGTCTATCTTATTGGTCTTTTGCTTTGGGAGCCGCTGCGGGCGCGGCGGTTACGGTCGCTTTGGCGTTTTTGATGAACGCGGTTATGAAACTTGAAAAAAGCGGAAATATATTATATGACAAAGCTATAGGCGCGACGGGTACGGTGTATCTCAATATTCCGCCCAAAAGAAGCGGAACGGGTAAGATAACCGTGATGATACAGCAACATTTGGCGGAATGCGAAGCCGTAACCGACGATACCGAAAAAATTGAAACGGGCGCCGTCATAAAGGTGACGGCTATGATAGACGCAAACACATTCTTGGTGGAAAGAATAAAATAGCCAAGGATTGAATATGCGCGGAATCCGTAATTTCAATTTGTTGACGACCCGCTTCGGCGCGCCGTTGCCGAAATAAAGTTAAAAGGTTTGGTTTTTATGAAAGGATTGATTTATTCGGCGCAAAATTCGACGGCTGTCATATACGTTATGTTGACGGCGCTCATCGTGATATTTGCGTGTATTCTCTTTTTGTTGTTGAGGCTGAAAAAATGTCCGCAAGGGAAGCTGATGATAGTCATAGGCAAATTCCACGATGGAGCGAAATGCCGCATAGTTCGATACGGCGACGTGAAATTTGTTATTCCTTTTATACAGAGCTGTCAATACTTGTCGCTTGAGCCGATAAAAACCGAGGTAAGTATAGAATTTAACGAAAGACAGGAGCTTTTTTTGAAGGAAACGGGCAT
>JAISQX010000169.1 GCA_031273965.1 Clostridiales bacterium | reverse complement strand
GATAAAAATCTTATTTTGTTAGGAACTTTGGGCGCTCCCGTCGACGGCGAGCATGCCGGAAAAGTGAGAGAAAGAATAGCTAAACTTGCTTCCGAAAATAACCGGTTGATTTTGCATTATTTATGCCGCGGCAGTATTGACTTATATCGCACTGAAAATAAAAGAAAAATTCCCGAAGGGCAAAAGGGGCGCATTGACGAAAAAGGTTATTTGAGGCATCTTGATTCTCAAGGGCATCCGAACGCGGATGAATTAAACGGGGCAAAACGGGCGGTAACGGAGGCTTTGCTTAAGCTTTGAAACCTATAATTGATATTAAAAAAGAAAAAACGTTTTTTCCCGCCGTCGGTAAAAGACCTTATATAAAAAAGCTTATAATAGTTTTTGCTTTCGCCTGTCTTTGTTTTTTTTCCGTGGTAGTTTGTACGGGAATAGGCACGATAGGGTTTACTCCGTCGGAATCGTTAAAGGCGCTTTTTATCGCCGACGACAGCGCCGCGCGGTTGATTATATGGAATTTCCGTTTTCCAAGAGTGTTATCCGCGGCGTTTGTAGGCATAAGTTTGGCGCTTGCGGGGTGCATATTACAAGGCGTTATGCGCAACAATTTGGCTTCGCCCTCGACTATCGGGGTTACAGGGGGCGCAAGCTTTGTGGGATATATGACTTTGGTGGTTTTCCCGTCGTATTATTACTTGTTGCCGTTGGGATCTATAGCCGGCGCTTTTATCGTAACTATGCTTATTTATGCGTTGGCGTACAAAAAAGGGGTCAGCGCGATACGAATGATTTTATCGGGACTCGCCGTATCCGCTCTTTTCGGAGCTTTTAACGACATAATAAAAACTTTTTTTACCGAGACAATCGGTAATGCCTCGGGTTTTTTGGTGGGCGGATTGAACGGGGTCACATGGAAAAATTTTAAATTGATAGCGCCGTATGCTTTGACGGGAATGTTCGTTTGTCTGTTTCTGCCTTCAAAAATGAATGTGCTTATGCTTGGGGACGAAACGGCAAACTCGCTCGGGCTAAAAACTCAGCGGTTTCGTTTTTTTCTCATAGCAGTGTCGTCATTGCTATCGGGCGCGGCGATTGCCGTTGCGGGATTGATAAGTTTTGTCGGGTTGATTGTGCCCCATATAGCGAGATTGATAGTCGGCTCGGATTATAAATACCTTTTTCCGGCGTCGGTATTTTTGGGCGGAACGTTCGTTGTCGTATGCGATACGGTGGGACGCGTCGTATTGCCGCCGGGCGAAATACCGGTGAGCATAATACTTGCGTTTATAGGCGCGCCGTTTTTTTTGTATCTGCTAAGAACCCGTCAAAGAGAATAGACGTTGTTTTGTACGTTACGCGGTTCAAAAAAGCCAAAGCTTTTTGAAGTTTGACCGAGGATTGCTTGTATTGTCTAAGGAGAGTTGAAATCATGTATTTTGGGTTTCAAAATATTACTATCGAATACGGTAAAAAACGAATTGTAAGCGATATAAACGTAAGCTTCCCGAAAGGGAAAATAACTACGATTATAGGCAGAAACGGTTGCGGTAAATCGAGTCTGTTAAAGGTGGTATCGGGGGCTGTTAAACCCGTTACGGGACGCGCTCTGTTTGAGGACAAGCCTCTTCGCAAGTATAATTCGAGGGTCTTGGCGCGAAAAATAGCGTATTTGCCCCAGGTTTTCTTTTCTCCGCCCGATATCGACGTATATACGATGGTTTCTTACGGCAGATATCCGTATTCAAAATTCGGGCGGGGATTGACAAAGGAAGATTCAGACGTCATAGAAAAAAGTTAAACGCTTACCGGACTTACCGAACTGAAACGCCGCAGCGTTTCTACGTTATCGGGCGGAGAGCGGCAACGCGTAAGGATAGCCATGACGGTTTGCCAAGAACCGGAGGTATTGATACTTGACGAGCCGACGACTTACTTAGATATCAGTTGTCAATTGGACGTGTTGGAGTTGATAAAAGAACTAAACACAAAATTGGGAATAACCATAATAATGGTTTTGCACGACTTAAATATGGCGGCTAGGTATTCGGATTATTTGTATGCCATAAAGGATTGCTCGCTTTGCGCCGACGGCAGTCCTCACGAAGTCATAACGGAACGCGAGTTGGCAAATATCTTTAGAATTAACGCGGAAGTATTTAAGGATACAAAAAACGATTGTCCTTACTTTATACCTTTAAAAACAAAAATAATTTCGGAGGAAATACAAAATGAAAAAATTTAACTTTATCTTTGTCGGCATTCTTATGCTGATATGCACGATGTTTTTGTCGTCGTGTAACTGGTTCAAAAAGTCCGAAAAACCCGACGAACCGCAAGGCGGTTACGATCGCGAAACGCTCAAAGCCGAATTTTTGGCTGAAGCGAACAAGGTTGTCGTAAACGACGCGACAGTTGTTTTTCAAGATGCATCGGGAAAGGCTTCCGTAACCGTCGCCAAAAATCCGTCTAACGTTGTAAATTTGTACGCGAGCTTTACTACTCTTTGGTATGAGGCCGGAGGCACGGTTTCCGGGCTTATAGGCGGCGCCTCTTCCGTTTCGTTATATGAGGAGCAAATAGGGAGAGATATCACAAACGACCCCGGTGTTTCGGTACTGGCGACTTCGTCTTCCGGTAGCAAATGGAGTACGGAAACGATTATTGCGTCAAATCCCGGTTTGATTATATGCTCTACGGCGATGAGCGGATACGCGACAATCGGCGATCCGGCGGAAACGGTGGGTATTCCGGTCATAGCCGTAAGCTATGACGATTTTTCGGATTATCTCAAATGGTTTAAGGTTTTTTGCAATCTGAGCGGGCATCCCGAGCTTTGGGAAACCGTCGCGCTTGACGCGCTTGACGAAGTAATAGATATCTTGATGCAAATACCTCTTGAAAACAATCCTTTGATTTTTTCAATGTTTTCCGGCTCGACGTCCTTGCAAGCCAATCTGTCCGGTACGGTTGTGGGAGCTATAGCAAAACAGCTTAGAGCGACAAACATAGCCGATTCATGGCAAAATACTGACAGCGCGAGCCGTCTCCCCATAAATTTGGAATACGTGTTTGCCGCAGATCCGGAGCTAATACTTGTGCAATGCCATGAGGAAGACGATAAAGTTACGGCGCTTGTAGACGAGCTTTACGGAGAAAACCCGATATGGAACAACTTGAGCGCGGTCAAAAACGGTAAAGTTTATTATTTGCCGAAGACGCTTTTTCACAATAAACCGAACAAGAAATTTGCGGAGGCGTATAGAATTATGGCGCAAATACTTTATCCCGAGATCGAATTGTCCGAATGAGATATAAAGAAAGGTTTAAATCGCATCATGACGCGGCAAGAGAATTGAAGCGGTATTTTACCGCGAGCGTTGACAAGTCCGAATATTTGGCGGAGCTTCTTAGACGCCCCGCCAGAAGACCGCGTGTAATATATTTACACGTTCCTTTTTGTAATAAGATTTGCAGTTTTTGCCCGTTTCATCGCCCGGACGCGCTTAAGCGGAGAGAGTACGACAAATACTTGATAAACGATATTAAAAAAATCGCCGATTACGAGTATATGCGCGCTCCCGTCAATGCGGTTTATTTTGGCGGAGGAACGCCCACCGCGCTGTCGCCGAAGCAAATGGAGCGGGTGCTTAAAGAGTTAAAAAGTAATTTTAGCATTGCGAGCGGCGCCGAAATAAGCGTTGAGACTTCCGTCACCGAGCTTACCGATGAAATGCTGCATGCCTTGAAAGAAAACGGTGTAAACAGACTTTCGGTGGGCGTGCAGACTTTTGACGATAATACGAGAAAATTATTGAACCGCCGCGGAAGCGGGGAAGCCGCTGTGGAAACGTTAAAAAGAGCGCTTGCAACCGGGATTACCAACGTAGGCGTCGATTTGATATACAATTATCCGCGCCAGACGGTTACGGAGTTGCAAAGAGATTTGGATATCGTCAAATCGCTGAATCTCGCCGGCGTAAGCATGTATTCCTTGATGCTCCACGAACGTACGCCTCTCGCAAAAAAAATTACCGAGCCGGAGCGCGCCGCCATGCGCGATATTTGGCGGGACGCCGAGTTTTTTTATTTGATAGCCGACGAGTTAAGCTCGCGCGGCTTTGAATTTTTTGAATTGACAAAAATGATAAGGAGCGGCTTGGACAGGTACGAATATATGCGCGTAAGACACGGCGGCGGAAGTTGTATAGCTTTGGGTCGAGGCGCGGGCGG
>JAISQX010000119.1 GCA_031273965.1 Clostridiales bacterium | reverse complement strand
TTCGCCATAGTTCCCCTTATTCGACAAGCACAGGACTAAAATCCTCTTTCCATGGCAATCCCCATTTACTCAATTCCGCCATAAATACGTCGGGATCAAACTCCTCCACATTGTAAACGCCTTTTTTATTCCAAGCTCCTGTCAATACCATAGCCGCGCCTATCATGGCTGGCACGCCCGTCGTATAGGAAATAGCTTGCGAGCCGACTTCTCTATAGCATTCCTGATGATCGCAAACGTTATAAATATAATAATCCTTGAGTTTTCCGTTCTTTTTTCCTCGGAAAATGCAACCTATATTCGTCTTGCCCTTTGTCCTCGGTCCCAACGACGCGGGGTCGGGCAACACGGCTTTTAAAAATTGCAACGGCACTATCTCTTTCCCCTCGTAGATTATCGGCTTTATCGACGTCATACCGACGTTCTCAAGGCATTTAAGGTGCGTTATATAGCTCTGTCCGAACGTCATAAAAAAGCGTATTCTTTTTATGCCCTTAATATTTTTAGCCAACGACTCCAGCTCCTCATGGTGCAGTAAATACATATCCTTTTCGCCTATTTGAGGGAAGTTATACACCCTCTTGATTTCCAAAGGTTCCGTTTCTATCCATTTGCCGTCCTGCCAATAGCTGCCCTTTGCGGCAACCTCTCTGATGTTGATTTCGGGATTAAAATTTGTCGCGAAAGGATATCCGTGATCTCCCGCGTTGGCGTCCAAAATGTCTATATAATTTATCTCATCGAACTGATGTTTCATCGCATACGCCGAAAAAACACCCGTGACGCCCGGGTCAAATCCGCACCCCAAAACCGCCGTGATTCCGGCTTTTTTAAACTTGTCGCCGTATTCCCATTGCCGCTTGTATTCAAACTTCGCGGCGTCCGGCGACTCGTAATTTGCCGTATCCAAATAGTTTGTCTTTGTCTTAAGACAAGCTTCCATAATAGTCAAATCCTGATACGGGAGCGCGAGATTCATAACTATATCCGGCTCAAACGCTTTTATAAGCGCGATGATCTCCTCCGTATTGTCCGCGTCCAACTTTGCCGTGGAAATTTTTGTTTTTCCTCCGCCTAACTTTTCTTTCAATGCGTCGCATTTAGACTTTGTGCGGCTGGCTATGAGGATTTCCTCAAAAACCGCGCCGTTTTGACAGCATTTATGGATGGCGACGCTTGCCACTCCGCCGCAACCGATTATAAGCGCTTTACCCATTTACAGTACCTCCGCATTTTGATATTTACGTATTTTTATTTTTTAAACGTCAACAACAATTCTCTTAATATCTTACAAGCTACCGCCGTCGAACAGCCGGATGCATCCAGCGCCGGAGCAAGCTCCGTAATATCCGCTCCGACAAGGTTTAGTCCGCCTACCTCAATCACCGCGTCAAGCAACTCGGCGAAGCTTACTCCTCCCGCTTCGGGCGTACCCGTGCCCGGAAGCACGGATGGGTCCAGAACGTCCAAATCAAGCGTAAAATAAACGTTTTTACCTTTTAGCCTTTCGACCGTTTTGCAAAGACCGTCAAAACCGTACTTGACAAGGTTCGTGTGCTTTTCTCCGAATATAAATTCCGATTTTTCACCCGAACGTATCCCGAACTGAAATATTACGCCCTCTCCCACCGTCTCAAAAATGCGCCTTATAACGCAGGCGTGAGAGAGTTTGACTCCCATGTATTCGTCTCTTAGATCCGTGTGCGCGTCAAAGTGTATTACGTATAACTCCCCATACCTTTTTTTTAGCGCGCGCACCGCGCCGAGCGTAACGAGATGTTCGCCGCCAACCATGACGGGAATTTTTCCGTCCGAGGCTATTTCCGCGCAGATTTTTTCTATCGCTTCAAGGCTATTTTCGGTATCGCCCGCCGGAAGTTCAAGGTTTCCGGCGTCGAATACTTTTATCTCCGACATATCCGCGTCTTGATACGGGCTATATGTCTCCAATCCGTATGACTCCGCCCGCATAGCTTTCATCGCAAACCGCGCTCCGGGTCTGTAAGACGTCGTCGAATCAAAAGGCGCGCCGAATAGCGCTATGTCCGCGCTTTTGTAATCGCTCTCGCAGCCGATAAAGTTTTCAATATTTTTCAACATTTTTTAGTATCTCCTCGACGTAATTCGGGAGAGCGAACGCACCTTTGTGCAAATTCGTATTATAATACTTTGTCACGATGCCGCGCGCGTTCCATTCTCTCGCTTTTATATCTCTTATCGGATGGTATTTCTTCGAAGAAAATCCAAACAGCCAATTCCCCGACGGATAAGTCGGTATATGCGCCTGATACAGCCTGCTTATACCGAAGCATTGCGTGATAAGCTTGTGCGCCTTTTGCATAGCCGCCGCGTCGTTTTGGTAAAACGCGCTCTCGTGCTGATTCACCATAATGCCGTCGTCCTTTAACGCCTTATAACAACTCCCATAAAACTCCTTTGTAAAAAGCACCTCGCCGTTACCGAAAGGATCCGTAGAATCGACGATGATTATGTCATATTCATCCTCGACACGCCTTATAAACTTCAGACCGTCCTCATAATACACCGTCACTCTTTCATCAGAAAAGCCCGCCGCGGTAAAAGGCAAATATTCCTTCGCCGCGTCAACGACGGCCTTGTCTATTTCTACCATGTCTATCTTTTTTATATCGGAATATTTGACCAGCTCTCTTACGGCTCCGCCGTCGCCCGCCCCGACGACAAGTATTTTTTTGGGGTCGGGATGCACCGCCATAGGCACGTGCGTTATCATTTCATGATATACAAATTCATCCCGTTCCGTCAGCATCAAAAACCCGTCAAGCGTCAAGCATCTTCCAAAATCGACGGTTTCGAATATGTCAATACGTTGAAAACCGCTGTCGGCGCTGTACAACTGTTTGTCGATTTTTAAAGACAACTTTACGTTCTCGGTATGTTTTTCGGAAAACCATAATTCTATATTGCTCATACGTCAAACTCCTTTAAATATTATCTATTATATTTATTTTTTTGACTTCCGCATCCTCCGCGCCGGTCAGCAGACAGCCCTTTTCCTTTGCGTAAAGTATATATTCGACTATATCCTTTGTCATCCTTTCTCCCGGCGCGATAATAGGAATCCCGGGAGGATAACACATGACAAATTCGCCGCATATAAGCCCCGCGCTTTCCGATAAATCAACCGGCCTTTTTTTGCCGTAAAAAGCTTCTTGCGGCGAACAAACGACTTCCGGATTTACATATTCGCATTTTTTAAGCGCGGCGCGCGGTTTTTGATACCGCCTCTTAATATCCAAGAGAGCCGACACAAGCCGTTCCACATCGCGCTTTCTGTCGCCTACCGATATATAGGCAAGCACGTTTGACAGGTCTCCAAATTCTATTTGTATTTCGTAATCGTCTCTTAAAATATCGTAAACCTCTATGCCGGCAAGTCCCAATTCGTCCGTATTTATAGACAGCTTGGTCGTATCAAAATCGTAAACGCCGTCTTTGTCTATAATATCCCCGGAAAAAGCATGGTAACCGCCTATCTTGTTTATCTCCTCACGCGCGTATTCCGCCAATCCGCATACCTCTTTGAATATTTCCTTTCCGGAAAGCGCAAGGTTTCGTCTGGAAATGTCCAGACTCGAAAGCAACAAATAAGAGGAGCTGGTCGTCTGAGTGAGGTTTATAATTTGCCTCATATAATTCTCGTTGACAGAATCGCCGACGAGCAAAAACGAGCTTTGGGTCAGAGAGCCGCCCGATTTGTGCATACTTACCGACGCCATATCCGCGCCCGCAACCATCGCAGCCACGGGCAGCCTTTCGCCAAAATAAAAGTGCGTGCCGTGCGCTTCGTCCGCCAAAACCGCCATGCCGTGCGCGTGGGCAATCTCCGTAATTTTTTTTACGTCCGGACAGACTCCGTAATAAGTGGGATTGTTTATCAACACGGCTTTCGCTTCCGGATTTTCCGAAATTACGCGCTCCAAATCCGAAACGCGCATACCGAGAGAAATGCCGTAATCGACGTGTATCTGAGGATTTACGTACACCGGCACGGCTCCGCAAAGCACCAAAGCGTTTATCGAACTTCTATGCACATTACGAGGCATAATAATTTTGTCGCCTTTTTTACAAGAAAAGAGTATCATCGCCTGCACGCACGACGTTGTT
>JAISQX010000174.1 GCA_031273965.1 Clostridiales bacterium | reverse complement strand
TGACCGCTTTATCCCCAAAATCCCCCAACCATGACTAAACTTCCAATACTAACCGCCGTCATTTCCAATACTAACTGCAACACTGGTATCACTGTTGCTCTTACTTTTGGAATTTACGACTTTATTAAAAAAACGCAATAAAAATAGTTATAAAATTACGACTGTGCCGCTTTAAGCCGAAGTAACGTACAATCACATTTTAAATATCACTTTCTTCTTTGACAGAGGAATAGCCAAAAGCAGGTATGCCACGGCGCATATGGATGACAATACTAATAGTTGCTCGATTGATTGAAACGGTCCTAAAGCAAACATCACCAAAAGGTCTACAAACCCCGTGATTACGAGAAACAACAATAAATTCCTGCCTAAAGTCGACAAAAGCGGCACAGGCTTAGGATAAACGTATTTATATATCAGATAGAAAATAAAATATGCGCCGTTCAAAATCGCTAACGCCGTCAAAAGATACGTGGTGTTATAAGATGAATAATCGGCTTTTGCAACGAAATTCATCATAACCGCCACAATCCCCAAAACCACCGAAATAATGAAATAAAAAATCGTGCCCTTTGAGATCATATCGCCGATAAACGAAGATATCAAAACCACGGCGAGATATCCGAAGCAAGCTCCCCATCCGCCCTCGACAAGTCCCGCCGGTTCATTGGCTCTTAATATGTCCAGTTTATCGCCCAAAAGCGTATATACCAGAAGTATACCCACGCCGATTGCTAATTTTATCCATTTGTTCTTTCTGCAAAAAGGAAGAACTCCCGTAAGAAGCATCCCCGTAAAGCCCACTGCAATTATGGAGTTCCAATAGTAATGCGTTCCCGTAAACGTATTCAAAAAAAATACGTAAGTCACGGCGACTATTCCCACTAACGCGGCATTTTTGAAGAAAAATTGTTTATAAGCGGATTTTCCTTCTCTTTCAAGTCTTCTGTTAAACGATTGGACTACTATCAACCCTATCAAAAAAAAGAAAAGCACGGGACCGAAATCAAACAGCCCGAAGTTCAGGTACGGAATCCCGGGGGCGCCGTGATTTGTATGCGGCATCCAGTCCGGCAAAGAAAAAGTTTTACTGGCGTTGGTAATTATTGAAGAGAACATAAAGCATAATACAACTATGCCCTTTACGTTATCCAAAAGAGCGTCTCTCCGTTTAATTAAATCATTCTTATCCACGCGGTTTATCCTCCTAATAATCTAAAATGCTACAATTTATCGCGCTAACTTTATTAAAACCGTGTTAACTTATTATTAATAATAACTAAAAGTTATTTTAAAGGCAAAAAAATTATGTCATAAAACGTCGATTTATAAGGGAAATAAACTCATCCTCGCCGATTATCTCTATTTTTAATTTTTTTGCCTTTTCAAGTTTGCCGCCGGCATCGGCTCCGGCTATTACAAGACTGACTTTCTTGGATATCGTATCGGCGACGTCTCCTCCGTTCGCCGCTATAATGCTTTGCGCCTCGCTCCTTTTATAGTTTTTAAGCACGCCCGTCAAAACCACCGTTTTACCCGTAAATATTCCGGTTTTTTCCTCTTTTTTCTCCGGTATCATCAACTTTACGCCCGATGAAAAAATTTCCTCTATTGTCTTCAGATTCTTTTCGTTTCTAAAAAAATCATATACGCATTTTGCCGTTACCGCGCCAAAATCTCTTATTTGCTCAATCTCTTCGACGGAAGAATTTTTTATACTTTCAAAGCTTCCAAAATTAGACGCCAACTCCTTGGCCGCTTTTTTGCCCACGTTTTCTATTCCTAAAGCGTATACAAAATCTGTGATTTCCGCATTTTTGGAAATCTCTATTGAGTTTATAATATTTTCTGCCTTTTTATCACGAAAGCCTTCCAACGCCGTAAGCTCTTCAACCGTTAGCTTATAAATATCCTGAACTTCTCTCACATTAAGCTTGTCATAGAATACTTCAACTGTTTTTTCGCTTAATCCGACTATGTCCATAGCTTCACGCGACGCATAATGCGTTATTTTTGACACCGTTATATCTCGGCAATTTTCGGGATTTGTACAATAGATAAATACCGCGTCGCATTTAAGGTGACTGCCGCAAGACGGGCAAACGGCAGGGGGAATCACATCGACGGAATCGGCGTAATGCTCGGCAATCCCCGTGATTTCGGGGATAACGTCGTTGCTTCTGCGGACAAAAACCTTTGAATTAATCTTAATATCCTTTCGCCTTATCTCCGACATATTGCTTAAAGTTGCCCTTGATACCGTCGTCCCGCCAATTTCAACCGGCTCCAAAATCGCCAGTGGATTGAGCTTTCCCGTACGCGATACCTGCCAAATCACATCTTTTATGATTGTAGACGCCTCCGTCGCTTCAAATTTATAAGCGATAGCGAATCTGGGAAATTTTTCCGTATACCCCAATTCTTCTCTTATATTTAAATCGTCGACTTTTATGACGACGCCGTCTATCAGATAGTCCAAATCGCCGCGTTCTTTCTCTATTTCTCCTATATAATCTATCAAGTATTCCAAATTATCCGTCTTTTTAAAATACTCTGCGGTACGAAAACCATTACTTTTCAAAAACTCGACAAGTCCGCTCTGCGTGTCGAAGTCTCCGTCTTCAATATATCCGACGGCGTATGTTATAACATCGAGCTTTCTGGACGCCGTAACCTTCGGATCGAGATTCCTCACCGCTCCGGCGGCGGCGTTGCGTTCGTTTTTGAGCGGGGTGTCGGGATTTTTTTCATTATATTTTTTTAACGAGGATTTACGCATAATCACCTCGCCCTGTATCTCGCAAGTTCGGTTAAACGGTATTTTTAGCGGAACCGATTTTATTGTCATTATTTGCGCCGTAACGTCTTCACCGACCGAACCGTTCCCTCTTGTCGCCGCCGTCTTTAAAACGCCGTCCGTATATAAAAGGTTTACCGACAATCCGTCAAGCTTGTATTCGACCGTAAAAAACGCGTCGGGATACGTCGTCTTAATCTTTTCCGTCCATTTTTTCAATTCTTCGGCCGTTTGACATTTGTCCAAGCTGTAAAGACGCTTTTTGTGAGTATATTTTTTAAAACCCTTTAGTATGTCGCCGCCTATGCGCTTAGTAGGCGAATCGTCGAGTAC
>JAISQX010000127.1 GCA_031273965.1 Clostridiales bacterium | reverse complement strand
AGATAGCCGTCGTCGAATAGACTTTCGGTATCGTCCGAAAAAACGACGTCCTAAAAAAGGGATGATAAACCGTACAAAAACGCTTTTGTGCGGCTTTAAGTTCAAAAGCTTTATGAATTGTTGCCCATCAAAATAAGTTTTACGCGTTAACGCGTAAAATCCGGATACGGAGGTAGTCTAAAATGTTTGCCAAATTCAGCGTGAAAAGACCGCATATGATAATTGTCGCGATAATTCTTGTGGTGATTTTGGGATATTTGTCCTTTACAAACACAGGCGTGGATTTTTTGCCGAATATTAATCTGCCTTACATAGTCGTCGCAACGATTTATCCGGGAGGAGAATCCCCGGACGCCGTCGAGCAAAAGGTTACGGCGCCATTGGAACAAGCTTTGGCTACGGCAAACAACATAAAAAATATCTCTACGGAATCGTATCCGATGATATCTCTTATAATATTGGAGCTAAAATCCGGAACAAACGTCGACGCGGTACTGGTCGAAATAAACGAAAAGATAAAGACGTTTAAGACAATAAGCTTCGGAGCGGGGCTTTTGGACAGCGCGGCGGACGCGGGAAGCGGTTCGTCTTTGACCGATGAATATAGCGGAATAACCGACTTAATAAACAATATATTAGATCCAATCGTAATGACCTTGAATCCGTCGATGCTTCCGATAATGAAGCTGTCGCTTCGGCAGGAGGG
Source organism: Clostridiales bacterium (assembly GCA_031273965.1). Taxonomy (GTDB): domain Bacteria; phylum Bacillota; class Clostridia; order Christensenellales; family JAISNN01; genus JAISNN01. The sequence goes on along the minus strand of JAISQX010000127.1, from coordinate 2,206 downwards.
AAAGACCATAGGAGAATCTTCCGAGTATCTTAAATCGGTAGCTCAAAAGCTTGAATCCATAGACGGCGTCGCCTCGGTGGACGTTACCGGACTTGTCGAAAGTATGTATTTTGTCAATGTCGATAACGGGAAGCTAATAAAATCCGTATTGTCTTCTTTTATCGATTTTGACGGACTTTTTAACGGGCTTTACGACATGCTTTTAGCCGTTGCGGAATCGGGGGCAAGCGGCGCGTTGAGCGACGACGCGACGGATATCTTGAACGGTGTAAAAGCGGCGGCGGCGTATGCGTCTTCAGAGGTTAAAAATGTAGTAAGTCAAATTTACGACTATGCGGGATATATTCCTCTAAATATTATCAATTCCGTATTTGACGGAATATACGCGGAAACGGACAGGGTTTTTGACGATTTGCAGAGCGTATATGCGGGCGACGTCCTTATGCTTGCCGTCGTTGACGCGGCGAAACAAGGGATAATCGCGGCGGTCGACGGAGCAAAGCGCAGGTTTATTTCTTATGCGGAAGGACTTGAGCAATCTTCGCTTGACGTCGTGGACGATATAGAAAAAAATTTCTCCGAGGCTTTGGACGGCGTGATAGATTGGGTGAAGGAAAACCTTCCCGGCATTAACGACGCGATAGCGCCCGAAGCGGAATTTTTGAGGGAATACCTAAAAAATCCGCAAGTCAGGCGAGAATTTGAATTGCTGTTTAAAGACGGATTGGACAATATGCTTGATTATATCGGAACGGGGTTGGGCGACGTAATAGGCGCGGATCTTTTGGAACTTGCGATTTTTGCGAACAACTTAGAGATGCCGGTGGGGGCGATAGGCGGAACGCTGATAACCGTCGGCGACAGAATAAAGACGGCGGAAGAGCTTTACGGGCTTCCGGTGGCGACAATAAATGTCGTGGACATGATTATTTCCGGTATAACCGGATTACATCTTTATGATTTGGAAGCGCTTAGTAAGCAAAATGCCGCCGCGCTTATATTTGCCGACGGACTTTTAAGCGCCGTAACAAATCCTGCGGCGACGTCGTCGTCCATACTTTCGGCGATATTCCAAGACCTCGACAAGGCGGGACTTTCTACCGATACGGTATTGGGATTATTGGGACTTGCGGGAATTGATAAAGGGTTTTTGGAAAACTTAGAGAATATGGGAAATTCTCTCGGCGAGAACGGAATTTCTCTGTCGGCGCTGATTGAAGCAAATCAAGCGTTCGGAGAGGCGATCGGCGACTTGAGCGAGCTTAATATTTTGCTCAAGCTTGACGATATTTGTAATATCGCAAAAATAGACAATACCAGTCTTTTACACACGATATTAAACGGTTCCGCGGGCGTACAGTTTAATATAAATAAAAATCCTAGCTCGTCCACCGCGGAGGTGTCAGAGGCGGTGCGCAAGGCTTTGGACGACTTGACAAAAAACGATCCGAGTTTGAAATATGCCATATTGGACGATCAAGGCGACTACATACAGCTAGTTATAGATACCATTTTGAATAACCTGTTAATAGGCGGATTGTTGGCCATTCTGATATTGCTCGTATTTTTGAAGAAAATCGGGCCTACCGCCGTCGTCGGGATGTCGATAATTTTTAGCATAGTTTTGACGTTCATAATGATGTGGGCGGTGGGTATAAACTTGAATATCGCGTCGATGGCGGGGCTTGCTTTGGGCGTGGGCATGTTAGTGGATAACTCCATTATAGTCATAGAGAATATCTTTTCTTTAAAAAGCCGCGGCAAAGGGATCTTTGAGGCGGCGATAGAGGGAACAAACAAGGTTACGGGCGCGGTTATTGCCTCTACGGTGACGACTTTGGTGGTCTTTGTGCCGCTGTTTTTTACGAGCGGCATGATTACGGACATATTTAAGGATCTCGCTCTCACCATGTCGTTCTCCATATTGTCCAGTCTGATAGTCGCGTTGACGTTTGTGCCTATGGCGGCTACGACGTTTATAAAAAACGTCGACAAGGTATCTCCGTTGCAAGAAAAGGTCTTTGCTAAATTTTTTGAAATTACGACGGCGGTAAAGAAAAAATCAAAGCTTTTGGCGTATGTCACGTCTCCTTTCGTCGTTCTTGCCAATCTGTTTATAAAGGAAACGAGCGAGCGCGACGGGAAATTGTTTAATATAATAAAAAACGGATACGGAAAGCTGTTGCAGCTGTGTCTAAAAAAGAAA
>JAISQX010000087.1 GCA_031273965.1 Clostridiales bacterium | reverse complement strand
CGTTCAGTTGTTGGTCCACGTCGTCGTCCACAAGCGGCGGAGCGGCGTATAACTTCAACACGCAGGTGAAGAGCAACGTTTATTTGTACGCGCAATGGAATGTAGTCACGTATACGGTGTATTTTTACTATAATTATTCGAGCACCGATAATAATTATGTCACCAGAACGACCACAGCGGGCAGCTTTGTGGTCACGCCGAGTCCATCGCGAAGCGAATATACTTTTAAAGGATGGTATACATCGCGAAGCAACGGTACACATATCGCTTTTGATGAAGAGGATTATTATCCAAATTCGGATACTACAATATTATACGCGCAATGGTATGTAAGCACATGTACGGTGACGTTCAGCAACAACTATAGCGGCGGAGGAACCTATACGACATTATCTAATGTCGCTTACAATACGACGATAACCAAGCCGGGCAACGATCCCACAAGATCAGGCTTTAATTTTGTGGGCTGGTACAAGGAAAATACATGCACAAACGCGTGGGATTTCTCGTCGGATAAGGTTGTCGGAGCGACGACGCTGTACGCGAAATGGGCGGAGCAGTTATATGCGTGGTTCCATGCGAATAACTCGTATCAAAGAGCGCAATACGGTTGGGGAGTAACTAACAACTTAGTTGAGCAGGTAAGATTGAAACTTGTATGGGGGAATGTAATAAATGATCAGGGGGAACAGGAACTCGGGTACATTCTTAGCCCCCCGCCCGTATTCCCTAAGAAAGAGATACAGAGTCTTGTTATGTTTGCGGGATGGTCTATGAGCAGTACCGCACCCGTACCGGATATAGAGTTAATCAAGACGGAGAACGATGTACATTACTATGCTTTTTACCTAAACATAGACTCGACGAAAACCGAGGCCAACGCCCCGGAGCGGTGGGCTTTGTATTGGCCAAGGACTTATGCGGTGTGGGCGGATCCTACAAGGCAATATTGGACATATTTAGATTCTTCAATATATCTATTCGATATATAAGACAATCCGCTTATAAGACAAGCCGCCCCCGTATCGTGTCGATACGGGGGCGGCTTCGTTTCGTCAAACATATAGTCCAACGGGATAAACCGTCAAATCTCAAAAAAGAAATATTTTTTAAGTAAAATGAAAAAAGGTATTGTAATTCGCTAAAAAGTATGTTATAATTTAAACATAAAAGAAAATTGGAGGATATAATTTATGGCAGACATCAAAACAACCGATACAAGCGCGTACAAATTTTCGGCGAGTAATATAGGCTCGACGGCGAATTTAAACGTCGGCGCGGTTTATAACACAAACAAGCCCGCGCCCGCGCCGGCTCCCGTTCCCGTCGCGCCTTTGACTAAGAAAGAGCAGAAGGCAAAGGACAAAGCCGATAAAAAAGCCGCAAAGTTAGCTAAAAAAAATAAGTAAAAAAATAATCTATTCGAATAAAAAAAAGATACCCGAAAAAACCGTCGGTTTTTTTGGGTGTCTTTTTTTTTGCCGAAAACGCTCCGCGGTTTCTAAAGAAAAAATCTCTCGCCGATTCCATACTGTGAGGGCGCGTTACAAGCTTTAGCGGCAATGAAATCAAAAGCGCAATACATCATAACAAGAAACGTAAGCGACTTTAAAAACTCACCGATAACGGCGATTACGCCGATAGACTTTTTGAATATGTAAAGGACTAATAGAGGCGACTCTTTTTTTTGTAATCTACGAGAACGTAATAGCCCTCTACAGCTTTGTAATCGGTATCCGCTACCGCCGTTTTTTGGCGTTTTTATATAATATAAAAAAGCGGTTTTGATTTATTAAAAAAACCGCTCTTTTTATTCGAATTTTTTTGCTCTTTTCGCTCAAGGCTAAGATATGTTCCGACGAAACGTCGAAACCGCTCAAAAGTAATGATTGCCGCTCAAGTGTTGGCGGACGTATTCAAGCGCCTCGCCAAAGCGTTGGAAATGTACTATTTCGCGTTCGCGTAAAAATTTTAGAGGCGCCATGACGTCCGGATCGTCCGCCATGTCGATAAGATATTCGTACGTCGAACGGGCTTTTTGTTCCGCCGCCATATCCTCGTAAAGATCCGTTACGGGGTCTCCTTTGCTCTGAAAAGCCGCCGCGGTGAACGGGTCGCCCGCCGCGCTTTGGGGGAAGACGCCCAATCCGTGTTCGACATAAAAAGCCTCGAAACCGCCCGCTTTTATTTCTTCGATGGACAGATCCGCCGTCAGCTGTTGTACCATGGCGCCAATCATTTCTAAGTGTGCAAGTTCTTCCGTGCCGATATCCGTCAAAGCGGCTTTGGCTTGCGGCGTTACCGTGGCGAAGCGTTGGCTCAAATAACGCAGAGACGCACCCAATTCTCCGTCGGGTCCGCCGTATTGAGTGATAATAAGCTTTGCCAGCTTAGGATCCCTCTTTTTTATTTTTACCGGAAATTCCAGTTTTTTATCGTAAATCCACATATGTAAGTATTTCTCCTTATATTTAATTATCGTCAACGCGCATAATGCGCGTAAACGTAATGCGCGGGATTTTTTTATTTGCGCATTGTAAAGAAAGGTTTTTTTAAAGAAGCGGGAAAGCGTTAATTATACGTTTCTTCCCAGCTCCAAGGCTCGTCTATCCAGGTAAACCTGTCGGTCGGCGAAGCTTTTGACGCGGTAAGACTGCCGTGCTTTTGCTCGTATTCCGCGCGGAGCTTAGCCGCTTCGTTTATAATTGCGTTGTATTCGGCTATGGCTTTTGTATCGGTCGGGTGAGTATCCAGATAAA
>JAISQX010000055.1 GCA_031273965.1 Clostridiales bacterium | reverse complement strand
TCAATGCAGACGATAGGTCCCGACAAAATAAATCAGATGAGACACGCGTTGTTTTTGAAAGACAAAAACAATACGCTTGCGCACATGGACAAGCACGCCGCTATTGCCAAACCTAAGTTTGACGCGGTTATAAATATTTTGGAAAAAGAATTGAAAGACGGCGGAATTGCGGAATGGACGAATCCGGAGGGCGGGTATTTCATAAGCGTCAACGTTTTTCCCGGCACGGCAAAGAGAGTGGTCGCGCTGGCTAAGGAAGCCGGGGTGACCTTTACGCCCGCCGGAGCGACGTATCCTTACGGTGTGGATCCCGCCGACACAAATATAAGAGTCGCGCCTACGCGTCCGCCTATGGAGGAATTAAAGACCGCGGCGGAGATTTTGGCAAACTGTATAAAGATCGCCGCAATTGAAAAACTCATATAAAATTTGAAGGTGCGCGCCGATGGGCAATAACAGGTACGAGGGTATAAGCGGTGAATATTCCGCGGTAAAATATCTGGAAAGCATAGGCTACGAGATTTTAGAAACAAATTTTACAAGCTATTCGGGAGAGATAGATATAGTGGCGAAGGATGGGGATTATATAGTTTTTGCCGAGGTAAAAAACCGTATGAATCTTAAATACGGACGTCCGATAGAGGCAATAACGCCCTTGAAAGTCAAGAAAATTCGAAAAACGGCGGAATTTTATATAATAAAAAATCGATGCGCGGACAGAAATATGCGCTTTGACGTCATAGAAATATTGAGAGGAGAGGTAACTCATACTAAAAATGCGTTTTGACGCAAAATTATCTAAACTAATTCGGATTCGAGCGCGAAAAAAAACGCTTGAAATCCGTAGAGAATAATAATAAAAAGGAAGGCATTAATGAAAGAATTGTTTTTGAACGTAAGAGAGAATACCACTCTCATCAAAGGCGTTACCAAGATAAAGCTTTATAACGCCAATTTGCCCGAATTTACGCCCGGGCAATTTATCAATCTTTCCGCGGGAAGCTTTGACGGCCTGCTTTTGAGACGCCCGATAAGCGTTTTTAAGTACGACGCGGAAAACAAGATTTTTGAAATAGTCTTTGAGGTAAAGGGCAAGGGTACGGCGTTTTTGTCAAGGTTAAAGGGCGGAGATTTACCGGGAACGGTTTTTCTCGGAAACGGCTTTTCTCTTGACCAAAACGTAAAAAGAGTCGCTCTCGTCGGAGGCGGTTTGGGGTGTCCTCCGCTTTATTCCGTTATTGAGAGATACAAGGGTCGCGGAGTAAAGTTTTATACCTATTTGGGCTTTTCATCTCAGAGTAAAGCCATACTTTTGGATGATTTCGGCAAGGTTTCCGAAAGATTGAAGGTAGCGACGGACGACGGCTCTTACGGTGAAAAGGGGTATATTACGGACGTGTTAAAAAAAGATATCGACATAATAAAGCCCGACGTCATATTGGCTTGCGGACCTACGCCGATGTTCAAGGCGTTAAAGGCTCTGAAGTTAAGCATACCGACATATATTTCCATGGAGGCGCGTATGGGATGCGGAATAGGCGCGTGCAGCGTGTGCGCTTGCGCGACTATAAGCGGCAACAAACGCGTTTGCGCGGACGGACCCGTATTCAATATAAAGGAGGTAATTTTATGATACACAATCCTTTATCTGTCAATCTTTGCAATATTGAACTGAAAAATCCGGTGATTACGGCGAGCGGAACATTCGCTTGCGGATTCGAATACGGCAAGCTTTATGATATAAGCAAATTGGGCGCCATAAGCGTAAAGGGAATAACGAGAGAAAAACGCGAGGGAAACCCCTCTCCGAGGATTGCCGAAACTTACGGCGGAATCTTGAATAGCGTAGGGTTGCAAAATCCGGGCGTGGAAATTTTTGCGAAAAATCTTCTTCCGTATCTGGAAACGCAAAAAATTCCGGTTATAGCTAATATCGCGGGCGATACCGAGCAGGACTATTGTTATCTGGCGGAGCGTCTGTCAAACACGTCCGTGGCTATGATAGAGCTAAATATCTCATGCCCGAACGTAAAGGAAGGGGGGATGGCTTTTGGCGTCAAGCCCGACAGCGTATACAAGATAACCAAAGCCGTAAGAAAATACTGTAAAAAACCCCTCATGGTCAAGTTATCGCCGAACGTCGCGGATATTGCCGAGAACGCAATCGCGGCGGAAAAAGGCGGAGCAAACGCCATATCCCTTATAAATACGATAAAAGGAATGGCGGTAAACGCCGAAACGCGCCGTCCGATTTTAAAAAACATTACCGGCGGTCTTTCGGGTCCCGCCATAAAGCCCATCGCGCTCAGAATGGTATGGGAAGCGTCGCGCGCAGTTAAAATTCCGATAGTCGGAATGGGCGGAATAATGACCGCGACGGACGCTGTGGAATTTATGCTTTGCGGAGCGACGGCGGTGCAGGTCGGAACGGCGAATCTTACAAATCCTCTGAACGCGTCGATGATAATCGACGAACTCAGAAGGTATGTGGACAAAAACAAACTGAAAAGCATAAGCGACATAAGAGGACAGCTGATAACGGAATAAGGAACAAATTTAGACGCGCCGCCGCAAGCGATAAGAAGCGGAGTATGCCGCTTACGTTAAGGCGGCGACGCGTCCCAAGCAAGGAGATTTTATAGAGTATGAACGGGGATAAAAATAAAAACGGCGGAGAAGACGTTTTTGATAAGATAAAGGAAAAAGTCTCGACGGCTTTTGGTAAAGCTAAAAAATCAACGATAAAATTTTTCCGAACCGCGGCTATATCGATAAAAAAATTTTATACGACGAAAAAAAGTTTAGCTATAGGCATTACGGCGGCGGCGCTCGTCATAATAATTGCGTTGCCGATAATAATAGCGTTGGCGGAAACGGGCGACGGCAATAACGGCGTAACGCCCGGGCTTATGACCGAAGCCGAATGGAAAGAGGCGGTAAACGCCACTTCCTCCGAAACCGATATAAAAAATTCGGGCGGAACGAAAAATTTTAAACAAGAGTTGCGCATAGTCGAAAGTCGAGAGTCGAATAGCGGACTCAAACAACCCATAAGCAGTGAAACGGTGTTCTTGGCGGGCGGCGGCAGCGATAAATTTTATATTGAAGGCAGCGATAACAATACCTTTTATTTTTCCCACGAGGGGCAAGACTTGTTTGTCGTAAGTTATAATTCGGAAGACGGTAAGTACCATAAATCGGGCGGCAACGAAGCGCTGAACGCATTGGGCATTTTATATATGTTTTTACCTGAAAAAGATTTTTGGCAGGTTTTATCCGATGGATATGCTTATTTTAGCGAAAAGGATGGCGAATATGTACTGAAAAGTTCGCTTTCAAATGAGTTTCATAATAAAATTTCCGATAAAATGTTTCGTTTGAATAAAACCGAAGATTTTTTTGAAGCGAACAATGTAAAGTTAGAATTAAAAATAGAGTTTTCAAACGGAAAAATTAAAAAAATGTTCGTCGCGCCCACCTATGAAGACAAAAGTACGAATACCGTTTCGGAATACATAAGATTGTTTTATACATATACGTATGGCGGCATAGAAACGGGGCTTCCGGATTATGTGTCGGACGATACGAATGCTCTTAGTTCCGCGCTTAACGCTTCGGCGTATGAGGTTAGTAAGGCTAATCCAAATTTTGGACAAGAGGTTTACGGTTCGGATATACAAGCGAGTTTTTTCATCGACGGTTTTAAAGCGAAGCTGATTGAGAACGGAGAGAGCGCTTATTACATATGGAACGGTTCGGAAGGATATTCGTTTGTTTATGATTCGTCCAAAGGCGAGTACTTCGCGAGCGAGCTTCAAGACGGAGATTTTTTTGAAGGAAATCAATACTTTTCAAGTCAAGCCTTTTGGAGTAAATTGAAAGATGTTGACGTTTATTTTAAGCGAGCGAACGGTGGATTTTGTATAAAAGACGGAAAAAATGCCGACGGATTTGAGAAGATTATCGCGTACGCTTTCTTTTTGAGCAATGATTCTTTGGCGGAGCAGTTTTTGGAAGATAACCCTTCCGCGCTGTTTGAGGCGGATATCGCCGTCGAAAATGGTTTAATAAAAGAAATAGAATTTACTTTATCGGCGGAGAACGTCGAAACGAGAGTCTTGACTTTGTCATATACTTACGGCGGTGTCGCCGTTGTTCTTCCCGACGTCGCGCCAATCGAAGACAATATTCTCTGCATGGCGGCGAAAAGCACGGAAACCGAACAGTCCGGAACCGAAAGGAATTATTCGCAGAGCGGCGAGATGAGTTTTGAAGGAGCCGGCGAAGATTTTTCTTTTGACACAAAAGCGTTACACGCGATAAAATTTGACGGAACCAAGATCGAGATTATTCGAGGAACTTTACTCGCGGAATATCTTGTTTTTGACGGCGTTAGGTATTACGGATATTATTACGACGAAGACGACAGGGTCAACAAGGATTTGAGCGGCGGCGCGATAACGGAGGTTTTGCCAGCGGAGTTTTGGAAAAAGATTGCGGCGTTGACGTATTGTTTTGAAGAAAGAGATGGTTTTTTTGTTTCAAAGGATTATTTGAGCGACAAACTGTATTCTGAGTTAAAGGATATAATAAGCGCAAAACTAACTTTTTTGTCGGCGACGGATCTGAGTCGCTTAAATGCGTCAGACCTCGGCTTTCGTATTGAAATCATGATAGCCGACGGACTGATTACGGGAGTTTCGATTTACATAAGTTACGGCGCTCACGACGAGGAATACGGTTATGTGGATTATGATATAAACATGTTATTTGACTTTATATACGGAGGGATTTTCGTCGATATTCCAAGGGTGGACATAGATAGGACCCGTACGGTTCCTCCGGGCGATATCCTTTATGATTATCAATGGCGTGAAAAAATGTCGGATGTAGCCGATGAGTTTGAGACCTCCGATTATACGTTGAGTTTTTCTCTGGGTGATGAATACATAACGATAAATATCAACGGAAATACGCAGGAAGTCAAAGTGGAGGAGCTTTTGACGGGCGCTATTTTGAAAGAATACCGTTTTGTTGAATATGATAACCTTTATGGTGTGTATATAAAATCGGAAAGGGATTGGATTCTACACGGCAGCTTGAACAAAGAAGCTTTTGAAGAAGAGTACGGAGAATACAACGCTAAGAATTATATGTTGAGCCGCGATTTTTGGTCGATGGCGGGAGAAAGTTTCGTCGGAATAGTCACTATAGGTTACATTCCCGACGGAAGCGGAAATCACTCCATAAGCTACATGCTTAACGTAAATTCTGCCGGAGAAAATTTGAACGAAGCGTTTTGGGAGCAAGCTCTGACCGACAAAATAGTTCTCGCTCTTTTGAGCGGCGAAGCGGGGCAGATAGATGAAAGTACGTTAATTTTCTGGCTTGAGTTGAATGAAGATCTTTCCGTAAAGAGGTTGATAATAGCCGATTTTAACCCGGACTCCACTGTGCTTGACAGAGAAAAAATGATAATATATGAGTTTTGACGTCTTTGAAATGCGTCGAAATCGAAAATATGATAAAAAACATCCGAAATTTTTTTCAAACAGATGTTTTTTAGACTAAAGTATGTTATAATATTGTTAAACTAAATATAAATACAAGGAGAAAAAACAATGTCG
>JAISQX010000161.1 GCA_031273965.1 Clostridiales bacterium | reverse complement strand
TAATCAGAATTGGCTTGTTTTTCTTTACCATAAAATTTCCTCCTGATTTTGGATTTTTGTGCTTGTCCCCATTATATACCCGTTTTGCCCGTTTGTCAATACTCATTTAAAAAAAATTTTTTATCTGTTTGTCGTTTTTTTAATCATTAACGCTGTTTAACGCCAAAAAAAAAGGCACCTAAAACGCCGTTTTATACTTGTCGCTGCATTATATAAAACAAGAGTGGCGTATTTTTATGCGTAAATCACGATTTCTGCACTATCTTTAGAAAACCGACCGTTGACATTGTTCCCATAATGCGTTACAATATTATATAGTACAAAAAAATGATGTTACGTCTTACACTAACGCGCTACTTTGTGTTGCTTTATTGTGAGCGGCATACAAAAAAAATAAAACCGCCAAACTATATTTTAAGAGGATCTATATCAGATGCAATACGCCAAATTATTCACCCCTTTTTTTATCGGAAACTGTGAAATCAAAAACCGCATAGTCATGCCGCCCATGATGATGGGCTTCGGCGGCTTTGACGGTACGCCGACCGAGGAAATGATAAGATACTATGAAGAACGCGCAAAAGGGGGAACGGGGCTTATCGCCACGGAAATCACCCGCGTAAACGATATTACGGGCGCGGCGGCGTTTAATCAACTCGGCATAAGCCATGATTATCATATCGCCCCTTTAAGGCAATTCGCCGACAGGATACACGCTCACGGCGCAAAGTTTTTTGTCCAACTCCACCACCCCGGCCGCCAAAACATCGGGCTTGCGGTCGGTACCGTCCCTCTTTGCATCGTCATGAAAAAATTCTTTAAAAAATTTGATAAAATATTTTTTAAGCTTGCTCCCACGGCGGGCAAGTTCCTATTGGATAAAAACATTGTTCCCGCGTCGGTATGCCCTTCAAAAACCCAACCGAGTTATTTTTCCGGCGGAAGAGTCCGCGCGCTCCGGCACGGCGAAATAAAAGCCCTCATAAAAGACTTTATCGACGGCGCTATACGCGCGCAAAAAGCCGGCGTTGACGGAGTAATACTACACGCCGCGCACGGGTACCTGATACAGCAATTTTTGAGTCCGTACACAAATAACCGCGAAGACGAATACGGCGGAAATTTAAGAAACCGTATGCGCTTTCTTTTGGAGATTATCGCGGGTATAAAGGAAAGCTGTCCCGGATATCCGATAATCGTACGCTTATCGGTCGACGAGCATTATGACAAGATAGGTCTGCCCAATAGAGGTTATAGGATTGACACGGGTGTGGAAATGGCAAAAGCCCTCGAAGACGCGGGAATAGACGCCCTCGACGTCAGTTGCGGAGCGTACGATACGTTTAACTATTGGCTTGAACCGTCTTCTTTTCCCGGCGGTTGGCGCACGGACATGATAAAGGCGGTTAGGGCGGCAGTCAAACTTCCGATAATCGCCGTAAATCTCATACGCACACCCGAAGAAGCCGAAAAACAGCTTCGCGACGACATATCGGATTTTGTCGCCTTGGGTCGCCCCCATATAGCCGATCCGTACTTCGCTAAAAAAGCCGAAAGCGGACGAGAAAAAGAGATTAAAAGGTGCATTTGCTGCCTGCACTGCTTTGAGAGCATGCAACATAACGCTTTTATCGGAACGCACGGGACTTGCGCCGTAAATCCTTTTGTCGGCATAGAAAACTATGAACCGCCTAAAAACGGAGCGGGAAAGCGCGTCGTTATCGTCGGCGCCGGCGTCGCGGGCCTTACCTCGGCGGAAGTTCTCGCCAAACGCGGCTTTAACGTCACGGTTTTTGAAAAAGAAAAAAAACCGGGCGGTCAAGTCGCGCTTGCCGCAAGCGAAAAGACAAAGGAACGCATAGGTCATTGCGTGCAAGACTTGGAATACGCGGCGCGTCTTGCGGGAGCCAGGATTCACTACGGCGTCACCGCGACAAAGGAGCTTATAGACGAATTTAATCCCTACGCGATAATAATAGCGACGGGCGGGACTCCCATATTCCCCAAGAGCATAGAAGGCATCGACAAACCGCATGTATTCCCGTCCACCGATATATTCAAGAAAAATACGGAAATAAGAGAGCGGAACGTCGCAGTCATCGGTTCCGGAATGACGGGCTTGGACACCGCGCTCATACTCGCCGCGGCAAAAAATTCCGTCACCGTCGTCGAAATGGCGTCGTCCCCCGCTCCTGGTATGTGGATGCAACATGCCGACGACGTGATTCCGAGGTTAGCGTCCTTTGACGCAAAAATTCTCACAAACTCTAAGCTTATAAAAATTGAAGACGACGGCATCGTCGTTCTCGATACAAAAACAAAAAACACAAAAAAACTGCAAGTCGACAACGTGATTATAGCCATGGGCGTTAAACCGGAAAATTCTCTACATGCCGAATTGAAAGACTCTTATGTCCGCGTTCATACCATAGGCGACGCCGTAAAGCCCGGGCGTATTGCGAACGCCGTGGAAAGCGCCTTTAAAACGGCTTGCGAGCTGTAGGAGCTTTTGAACAAAAAACGTCAACTACAAAGCTTTTGGCAAAAAAAGGTTGCTTAGCGAAGTTTTTTTTGCGCACTCTCCCCAATAAAAAATGCGGTAAGACTTTTTTGTGTCTTACCGCCGTTTATTTTATCCGCAAAAAACCGCTTACGCTTTTTTGTATATACAGTTATCTAATTTGCCGTTTTTGTATATAAGTATATCACCGGCTTCGTATACATATTTTTTACCTGCCGCGCCTTCTT
>JAISQX010000137.1 GCA_031273965.1 Clostridiales bacterium | reverse complement strand
AAATATACGAGTTGTCGTCCTTCATACCGGAGCATTCTTTTTCGTTCAACTCGGCGGATAACAAAAACTTCGTATCGGGATTTACGCTCGTTACAAGCCCCTTTATTTCATTATTATATATATTATGAAATAATCCCGCGAAATAATTTATATTATGCTTTTTTGAAAGATAAAGAGCGTAAGGGTTATCCCCGGCTATGCCGTAAAGTTCGCTTTTGAATTTCGTAATAAGCATATCGATAAGCTCCAAATCACTGTTATATGCTTGCGCCGGAAGCTTAAGATAAAGCCGGCTTTCACGGTTGTTTTTTTTGAACGCGTATAAAAAGCCGCTAATAATTTCGGCGGAGTATTCGTCGGGGGCGTATATTATCGAGTCGCACATATTCAAAGCCTCGCACAGCTGTTCGCTTCTTTGAACTTCGACGGCTATTTTCCTCGTTGCGGAGCAATATGCGCGGGCATGATAACCTTTATTAGCGACAGCGTATATATTACTCCGGTTACTTGTCATGCGCTCGGCTGCTTTATCGGCATATTCTTTTAGCATCAACGCTTTCAGCCCCGTAATGGCGTCGCGCCTCAATGAATTTAGCGACGAAACGGGGTAAAAAGCCTCGTCGGAATCTATTTCTATCCCTTTGATTTCAAAAACGTCATGCTTTTCGTCTATTCTCTTCAAAATATCAATCGCCGCTTCGCGCGTAATCGGACGGTTTTTAGCCGTTTGGGCGACTTGCCCTTTTGTCAAAAATACGCCGTCGCCGCATGACGCTTCTAATTCGACCGGTTCGCCGGCTTTTAATCGAAGAGAAAAATAAAGCGGCAGTTTTTTAGTAGTGTTATTAAGCTCCTCCAACCGTTTAACGTCGGACGTTATGTGTAGGGAATCGCCGAGTTTAAGACTCTTATCGGCTCTCACAGTCAATATTTGCTTTGCGACCTGTTGTCCGCATTCTTTGATTTTGATGTCGTATATTTCTCCGCCCGTAACCTCTTTGCCGTCCCTCAATATTTTATAACCGTCTCCTTTGTTGCACGAGTATTCCGAAAAAATACTAATTTCAGAATACTCGTTATTGCGGAGTAATCTTGCATCGCATATTTTCCCTACAAGCAAGCCTTTGTGAGCGGCTATATCGGGTGAAATTATATCGTTGCCAAAAAGGTATCCGTCGCAAAAATCACCGCGGTTATATATTTTTTTTAGATTGTCAATGTCGCAAGCGGAGACCTTCTTTTCGTCGATGACTTTCCGATACGTTTTTACGCTTTCAGCCACATATTCCGGTCTTTTTAGCCGCCCTTCTATCTTTATTGCGTCAACGCTTTTTAGCGTGTCTAACTTCTTTAAGAGGCATAGGTCTTTGGGGGAAATAAAATAGCCTTCTTTGCCGTTTTGATAGTATTTTTGTCTGCACGGCTGCAAACAAGCGCCGCGGTTTCCGCTTTTTCCCGTCAAAACGCTACTAAACAAACATGCTCCCGAGAAGCTTACGCACAATGCCCCGTGCACAAAGACTTCCACCTCCAAGGATGTGTGTGTTTTTATACTTTCTATGCTTTTTAAATCGGTTTCACGTGAAAGCACGACTCTGTCAGCGCCCAGATTTTCTATAAGTTTAGCTCCGTATTTATTACATATTCCCGCCTGAGTGCTTATATGTACGGCGGCTTTGGGCGCTTTATTTTTTATCCGCTCTATCAAACTCAAATCGGTTATTATATATGCGTCAAAAATATTTCCCGTTTTTTCTATCAGGTTTAAAACGTCTCTATATTCGAATTGTTTTATACATGAATTTAACGCCAAAAATACCCTTACTCCGAATAAATGCGCGTAATCCACATACCGTCCAATAGTGCGGACGTCAAAATTTTCGGCTTTTATTCTTAAATTGTATTTATCTAATCCGAGATAGACGGCATCCGCGCCGTTGTTGACGGCGGCATAAAAGGCTTTTATGTTTCCCGCGGGCGCGCATATCTCCATTTTTTTTTAACTCCTCAAATAATTGTCGTCGAATCGCCTAACATATACGGATATACAAAAATCCGCGTTATTAATCTATCGACGTCACTTTCGTCTTTGGCGGATTTAATTTATTGTATTTTTTTAACGCTTTCTCAAATTTTATCACATAAGCTCTCGTTTCTTTATACGGAATACTATTTAGACTCAAGCCGTTTTTTATCCATGCCGAAACATTTGCTTCCCCTGCGTTATAAGCCGCCGCCGCCCACAATATGTCCCCGTCAAACCTATTCTTCAAATAACCGATGTAGTATGCTCCCAGAAAAATATTCAATTTCGGTTCGAATAAAGCCCCTTCTTCCATGTCTTTTGAATACAGCTTTTTATAGAGATACGCGCCGGTTGAAGGCATAATCTGCATAAGTCCTACCGCGCCCTTTACGGAAACCGCATCGGCTCTAAAGCCGCTTTCTGTCTTTATTACCGCAAATATTACATTCTCTTCGACGGAAAAAGCCGCGGCGGCGGCGGCCGTTTCATCTCTATATTTTAAAGGATAACTGAGTTTCTCATATACTCCGTACGCGCAATAAGCGAAAAGCGTCAAAAAGATAAAAATTAATATTACGACAAACGAATATTTTACGGTATTGTTCCTCAATATAATCACCATGACAAATATATAAATTATAATTATATATATTATGTAAGATTATTATACAATATCTCTACCCTTTTTCTAAGCTTAGTGAAGTCTCCGTCGTTAACAATGACTTCATCGGCTATTTTGGCGCGAATTTTATCGTCGTCTTGCGCCGACATAATCGCCGAAACCGTCGGTAGGGACATACCGCGGTCGTTTATGAGCCTCGATATTCTGTTTTTTGCATCGCATTTCACCAACCACACTTTATCAAACATCGACGCGGTTTGCGTTTCACTCAATAAAGGCACTTCGGCAAAAACATGACCTTTCATATTTTTTGCTCTG
>JAISQX010000092.1 GCA_031273965.1 Clostridiales bacterium | reverse complement strand
ATTCTCAAAAGCGAATATCTTTATCGCTATGAATTACAGCGGCATAATCCGCCCATTCTCTCTTATACGCGCTTATCGAACCGTCGGGAACAATTATTGCGGCTATATCTCTAAAACTTTCGTTTTGTTTAGGAGGCTCCGTCTCGTCTTTCCGCTTATTTTTCACCAAAAGATTATAAGCCAAAATACCCGCGCCGGCAAGGGAACAAACGACGATAATAATTGCCGCCGTCAATATCAATTTTTGTGATTTTATCATTTTTTGTTCCGACATACTCTGCCTCGTTCAAAAATTCTTTTAGATAACAAATAACGAACAACGCGCAAAAAATTCGATTCTAAACATAATAGAATTACACCGCTTCATAGGCGATATATTCGTTATTTCTTCCTCGGTTGTTCGCTATTCGTCGTTCGTTGAATGTTTTTTTATTATCGTTATCGCTTATCTTTTACAAGCTCTAAGCGTCGGTTTTGTCCTCTATCCTCTGGGATTTTTTATGTTTGCATGCGCCGCCGCAAGCCTTGCGATAGGCACTCTAAAAGGCGAGCAAGAAACATAATTAAGCCCTATGTTATGACAGAACTCTATGGAAGACGGGTCGCCGCCGTGTTCTCCGCATATGCCGAGCTTAATATGAGCGTTCGTCGATTTTCCTAACTCCGCCGCCATTTTTATAAGCTTGCCTACTCCCGCTTGGTCAAGCTTTGCAAAAGGATCGCTTTCAAAAATCTTTGTCGCATAGTAGTCCTCAAGGAATTTTCCCGAATCGTCGCGGCTAAATCCGAAAGTCATCTGAGTCAAATCGTTCGTGCCGAAGGAGAAAAACGCCGCTTCCTTAGCTATCTCGTCGGCGAGAAGCGCCGCGCGCGGTATCTCCACCATGGTGCCAACCGTATAATCCAACTTATAATCGTTTTTTTCCATTACATCGGCGGCTATTCTATCGACTATTTCCTTTACGAATTTAAATTCCTTGACGTCGCCGACAAGCGGTATCATTATCTCAGGCTTTACCTTTATTCCTTTTTTATTCACGTAAATAGCCGCTTCTATGACCGCTTGCGTTTGCATCTCGGCTATCTCCGGATAAGAAACCGCCAAACGGCAGCCTCTGTGTCCCATCATAGGATTAAATTCGTGTAAGCTGTTTACCGTCGCCTTAAGAGCGTCAAACCCAACTCCCATTTCTTTTGCGAGAGCGGAAATTTCCTCATCCTTATGCGGAAGAAATTCGTGAAGCGGCGGATCCAAGTATCTTATGGTTACGGGCAATTCACCCATCGCCAGATATATGCCTATAAAATCCTCTCTCTGCATAGGCAAGAGTTTTCTGAGCGCGGTTCTTCTTCCGGCTTCGCTTGTCGAAAGTATCATTTCCCTCACCGCGGCTATTCTGTCCTCGGCGAAGAACATATGCTCGGTTCTGCAAAGTCCTATACCCTTAGCTCCGAACGTCACGGCTTGCGCGGCGTCCGACGGAGTGTCCGCGTTCGTCCTCACCGTCAGCGCCTTGTATTTATCCGCCCATTCCATAATCGTGTTGTAATCCGCGGATAATTCGGCGGGTACCACGTCAATCTTTCCCGCATAAATGTTTCCGGTGGAGCCGTCGAGCGAAATATAATCGACTCCCGTATATTTCTTTCCCGCTACTACGAGCGTCCTGTTTTCCTCGTCTATTTCAAGCTCCTGACAGCCCGCCACGCAACACTTTCCCATTCCGCGCGCAACGACGGCGGCATGCGACGTCATTCCTCCGCGCGCCGTCAAAAGTCCTTCGGCAACGTTCATTCCCTCTATGTCCTCCGGAGAGGTCTCAAGCCTTACGAGAATTACCTTGCCGTTACGGGCTTTTTCCAAAGCCTCTTCTTGAGTAAAGCAGATTCTTCCTTGCGCCGCGCCAGGAGATGCCGGAAGCCCCTTAGATATAGGCTTCGCCTGTTTTAACGCCTTTGAGTCGAACTGCGGATGCAAGAGAGAATCAAGCTGCTTAGGCTCTATCTTTAAGAGCGCTTCTTTTTCGGTAAGCTTTCCTTCCTTTACCAAATCGACGGCGATTTTTATGGCCGCCTGAGCCGTTCTCTTGCCGTTTCGCGTCTGAAGCATATACAGTTTGCCTTTTTCTATGGTAAATTCCATATCCTGCATATCTTTATAATGACGTTCTAGCTTCGCGGCTATATCGACAAATTGATTATAGGCTTCCCTATTGATTTCTTGAAGTTTTTCAAGTTTAAGCGGCGTTCTTATACCCGCGACGACGTCCTCTCCCTGAGCGTTCAAAAGGAACTCTCCGTAAAGCTTGTTTTCTCCCGTGGAGGGGTCTCTCGTAAACGCCACGCCCGTGCCGGATGTTTCGCCCATATTGCCAAAAACCATCGATTGCACGTTGACCGCCGTTCCCCAGCCCGACGGAATATCGTTCATTCTGCGATAGACGACGGCGCGGGGATTATCCCACGAACGGAAAACCGCTTCCACGGCTCCTATCAATTGCTCTCTCGGGTCTTGCGGAAAATCGGTCTTCATTTCTTTTTTATAATACGCTTTATAACGCGAAATGAGCGTCTTCAAATTATCCGCGGTAAATTCCGTATCGTGCTTAATGCCCAATTCGGTTTTGTATTCGTCGATAAATTTTTCAAAAGCCGACTTGCCCACTCCGACTACAACGTCGCTGTACATCTGTATAAAACGTCTGTAACAGTCGTATGCAAACCTCGGATTGTTCGTCAGTTTAGCCAATCCCTCTACCGAAACGTCGTTTAAACCCAGGTTTAATATCGTATCCATCATTCCGGGCATTGAAGCGCGCGCCCCGGAGCGAACGGATACCAGATAAGGATTTTCTTTATCTCCGAATTTCTTTCCCTGAAGCCTCTCCACCTCCGCTAATTTCTTAAAAATCTGCTCGCCGACCTCTTGCGATATCTTTTTCCCGTCGGCGTAATACTTTGTGCAAGCCTCCGTCGTAACGATAAAGCCTTGCGGCACCGGCATACCAAGCTTGGTCATCTCGGCTAAATTTGCGCCTTTACCCCCGAAAAGCGCTTTGTTCCCGCCGTCGGCCTCCGAAAAAAGATAAACGTATTTTTTTGTTTCTGACATACTTCCTCCAAAATCATTATATTATTTATTAATATTCTAATACAAAACGCAAAATTTGACAAGCGAAATAACAAGAGAGCTTCCGAAAGATAATTAAATAACGGATTTAGTCCGATTTTACATCCGACAAAGCATTTCCCGCGGTTCGTAACGACGCAACCGGACGCAAAAGACCGGCGTCGGATTTTATACTGATAAAGCCAAAAGCGTCAAAAATACAATTTCGACGCTTTTGGCTTCTTCTGATAAAAAATAAACGCATCAAAGATTCTATTGCGGGTTTTTCTCCTCTTCAAACGCCTGTTTAGCGGCGAGATAAAGCTGATCGGCGCACGACGTATTACGAAGACCGCATGTTATACCCTTGCATTTTCGCTCCAATTCTTCAAGAGTAAATCCATCGACAAGCCTCGACAGCGCCTTTAAGTTCCCGTTGCAACCCCTTACAAAGCCGACATTTTTTATGACTCCGTCCTCTATCTCCAAATCAATCCTGTCCGAGCACGTTCCCTTTGTCTTATACGAATGCTTCATATTTGATCCTCGCTATATTATTATATCGGGGATTATACGCCGGCATGCGCAATCCCCAAAAACTCCTTTGTCCGGTTAAGCCGTTTAATGATAAAACGATAATCAGACTACTCCGAACGCCGTCATCGCTTCGGCAATCTTTAAGAATCCGGCGATATTCGCTCCCGCGACATAGTTGCCCGGCATACCGTATTCTTTTGCCGCTTTATCGACGTTGCGGAAGATATTTATCATAATCTCCTTTAGTTTCTTGTCTACCTCTTCAAAGCTCCAGAATATTCTCTGACTGCTCTGAGCCATCTCTAACGCGCTCGTCGCAACGCCGCCCGCGTTAGCGGCTTTCGCCGGAAGTACGGCTACGCCGCTCGCCAAAAAGTAATCGGTCGCCTCTATCGTGCAAGGCATATTCGCGCCCTCCGCCACCGCTTTGACGCCGTTCGCCGTCAATTTTTTCGCTTGCTCAAGGTTAATTTCGTTTTGCGTCGCGCTCGGAAGAGCATAATCGCACTTAATGCTCCAAATTCCTCCGCAACCTTGACTGTATTGCGCCGAAGCGTGATATTTGATGTATTCGCTCAGTCTTTTACGCTCGACTTCCTTTATTCGCTTAACGGTACTCAAATCTATTCCGTTTTCATCGTATATATAGCCGTCCGAATCGCTCATGGCTATGACCTTGGCGCCCAAACCCGTCGCCTTCTCATGAGCGTAAATCGCTACGTTACCCGAACCGGAAATGACGACTTTTTTGCCTTTTAGGTTTTTTCCAAGCGTTCTTAAATATTCTTCCAGAATATATATCAGACCGTATCCCGTCGCTTCGGTTCTCACTAAACTGCCGCCGTAACTCAAGCCTCTTCCCGTCAATATGCACGCATGCTCGTTCTTTAACTTTTTATAATAGCCGAAAAGATATCCTATCTCCCTGCCGCCTACGCCTATGTCGCCCGCCGGAACGTCGGTGTCTTGTCCGATGTGCCTATATAATTCGCTCATAAAGGCTTGACAAAAAGACATGATCTCCGCGTCGGTTTTGCCCTTAGGATCAAAATCGCTGCCGCCCTTACCGCCTCCGATAGGCAGTCCCGTTAAAGAGTTTTTAAAAATTTGCTCAAAACCTAAAAATTTGATAATTGAAAGATTGACCGACGGATGCAAACGCAAGCCGCCCTTGTATGGGCCTATCGCGCTATTAAACTGCACTCTATAACCCTTATTGACGTTTACTTTTCCCTTAGAATCCACCCAGGACACGCGGAACAATATGACTCTCTCCGGTTCGGTAATGCGCTCCAAAAGCGCGGACGCCTCAAATTCGGGGTGCTTATCCAACACGGGGGAAATCGATTCCAAAAATTCTTTCGCCGCCTGATGAAATTCCGTTTCATACGGATTAATCGCCGTCAACTTCGCGTAGACGGCTTTTGCATAACTATTCATAACAACCACCTCTTTTTTTAATACGGCACTTCTATTCGATACCGCCAAATTTTTAATTATTATATCATAAAGTAAAAAAAAACAAAGTAAAAGACATGGCAAAATAAAAACGGATTTTGTGTGTGTTAAACAATGAAGAAAACGTCCTTTTTTATAATGTCTTTTTTAAATTCGCGTTTTAATTTCCTCGGAAACCTCTCGGGCAAATTCATATAAGTACTTTCCCGCGTCCTCTCCGTATTTCTCTATGATTTTTACTATCGCGCTTCCGATTATAACGCCGTCCGCCAACTCGGAAATCTCTCTTGCCTGCTCTTTCGAGCTGATTCCGAAGCCTACCGCTATCGGAATATCCGTGACCCGCTTCGCTTCCGATATAATCGACTTTAAGTCCGTGCTTATCTCCTTGCGCATACCCGTTACGCCCATCGATGAAACGACGTAGAGAAAACCGCGCGCTTTAGCGGCTATCTCGCACACTCTCCGCTTGGACGTCGGCGCTACAAGAGATATTATATCCGCGCCGTGTCTATCCGCGAACGGCAATGCTTCCCCTTGCTCTTCAAACGGCATGTCCGGAATTATCACCCCGTCTACGCCGCAATCCTTGCAACGCTTAAAAAACGCGTCATATCCGTAAGCAAACACGGGGTTCAGGTATGTTAAAAAAACAAGAGGTATTCCGCTCCTTACTCTTATCTCCTTAGCCAGCGTAAACGAATCCTCCACCCTCGTTCCGGCGGAAAGCGCGCGTATATTGGCTTTTTGAATGACCTCTCCCTCGGCTATCGGATCGGAAAAAGGTATTCCTATTTCAAGCAGATCTATACCGCCCTCTATTAGCCTTTCCGCAAACTCTAAGCTCTTTTTTACCGACGGATCTCCGCAAGTTAAAAAACCAATAAACGCGTTTGATTTTTTAAATGCGTTTCTTATTCTTTCACTCATAATATCTTTCTCCGAAATAAATTATTTATAGTTTCCGCGTCTTATGCGCCGACCGCGGAATCGGAACGGTTCTTCTGCAACAACGCATAAATTTTATGCGCGCTCACAATCGTACTCGGTTATTCTTATTCGTCTATATTGCGCCCGCGGTACCTTGCTATTGCCACGACATCCTTGTCGCCTCTTCCCGAAAGACAAATTATTACGCTTTCGCTTTTCGGGATACTCCCGGCGATTTTTCTTACGTGCGCAACGGCATGCGCGCTCTCTATGGCGCAAATTATCCCTTCGGTTCTTGCCAGATACTCAAAGGCTCCCACCGCTTCTCCGTCGGTTACGGGCACGTATTCGGCGCGCCCAGTTTCGTAAAGACGCGCATGCTCCGGACCTATTCCGGGATAATCCAATCCCGCCGATATGGAATATACCGGTGATATTTGACCGTATTCGTCCTGACAAAAATATGACTTCATGCCATGGAATACGCCGATTTTCCCCTTAGCTATGGTTGCCGCGTGTCTTTCGGTGTTTATGCCCTCTCCCGCCGCCTCGCAGCCTATCAATCTAACTTCCTTGTCGTCTATAAAATTATAAAACATCCCCATAGCGTTGCTTCCGCCGCCCACGCAAGCGACCACAGCATACGGCAGGCGTCCTTCTCTCTCCAAAATCTGCTTCCTTGCCTCGGCGCTTATCACGCTCTGAAAATCGCGCACTATGGTTGGAAAAGGATGCGGGCCCATTACCGAACCTAAAACATAATGCGTGTCGCGCACCCGGCTCACCCATTCGCGCATAGCTTCGTTGACCGCGTCCTTTAGCGTCATCGTGCCGCTCGTGACGGTATTTACCTTTGCGCCGAGTAGCTCCATGCGGTAGACGTTTAGCGCCTGTCTCTCCGTGTCCTCTCTGCCCATAAAAATCTCGCATTCAAGCCCCAAAAGCGCCGCCGCCGTCGCCGTCGCCACTCCGTGCTGCCCCGCTCCCGTTTCGGCGATAACGCGCGTTTTTCCCATGCGCTTAGCCAATAAGACTTGCCCCAATACGTTGTTTATCTTATGCGAACCCGTATGATTGAGGTCTTCGCGTTTTAGATAAACCTTTGCGCCGCCTATGTCATCCGTCATTCTTTTTGCAAAATAAAGAAGCGACGGCCTACCCGCATACTCTCTTAAAAGCGCATTAAGTTCATCCGTAAAAGCTTTTTCATTTTTATAATGGCAATAGGCTTCCTCAAGCGTTTTAACCTCGTTCATAAGCGTTTCGGGTATATATTGCCCCCCGAATATTCCGAACCTTCCTTTATTCACCTTGACTCCTCCTCGGTCTGTCTGACTAATTTTATCAAACTCAATATTTTTTCTCTATCTTTAACTCCGCCCGTTTCCGCTCCGCCGCTTATATCGACGGCGTAAGGCTTCAAT
>JAISQX010000037.1 GCA_031273965.1 Clostridiales bacterium | reverse complement strand
GCGCTTTATTCGGGTCGTTTCTCTTTATAATACTTGGGAAACGCCGCTTTTTTATAGTATTCTTTATTATCGCATTGATTTATGTTCCTTTACGAATAAGCCTTTACGAAAAGACCGACTCCGATGACCTATATAATGTGAGTATTGAAGGAACGGTGGACAGCTTTGTCGACGAAACGCAATACGGCGAGTCGTTTTACATATCCGATTTGAGAGTGGACGGTAAAAGACTTTCGGGCAGCGCCCATGTTCCCGTTGTGTTCGGAGGCGCCGACGGAGAGATAAAACAGGGTAAAAGGATTGTCTTTAAAGGCGATATTTCCAAGCGTTACTTAAACCCGAAGAGTAGCTTTTCGGTTTCTTTTTACACGTCGAGACGTTTTTATTCCGCGAAACCGCTGTCCGTGATAACCGTAAAGGACGGGGTTTTCGGCGCGGCGGCTTTCAGACAAAATGTGTACGATGGAATGTCAAAATTTATGTCAAAATCAGATGCAGGCACGGCGTACGCGCTGATATTCGGTGACAATAAAGGTATGGACGACGAATCGGTTGCGGCGTTTAAATCTACGGGACTTACGCACATTTTTGCCGTTTCGGGTCTGCACTACGGTTTTTTGTTTACATTGTCGGCATTCATATTAGATAAATTAAAGTTTAAAAGGCAACCCTACAAAAATATCTTAATATTCGGTATTTTTATAGCCTTCGCTTTTGTATGCGGCTTTTCGCCGTCAATTATGCGATCCGTGATAATGATAACAGTATACATGTACGCCGAATCGATAGGGCGCAAGCGCGACGCGCTGAATACCTTGTGCTTCGCCGCCGTTATCATATTGATTATTAATCCACTATACTTATTCGATATAGGTTTTGAATTGAGTCTTTTTGCGGTTTTGGGCATAACGCTGTTTTATCGCAAATTAAGAGAATCGTTTAGCCGTCTGACCGACAAATTAGAATCGAAAAAAGTCGCTATGAAATTCGTAATAAAAATAATTAAATCCTTAGTCGATACCGTTTGCGTCGGGATATCGGCGAATATAGGCGTTTTTCCGCTTATCTGTTTTTATTTCGGCGGATTGCCGATTATATCTATATTGTCAAACGTCATTGTAGTGCCCGTCGTTTCGGTTTTGTTCCCGTTTGTTTTGGTCGTATCGGTTTTGGGGTTTTTCTTACCGAATTTGTACGCGTTGTTTTCAATTTCCGACGCAATAATCGACGCCGTAAACAAAATAGTAGGAGTCATGGCAAAAGCGGATATTTATCTCAATGTTCCGTTCGGCGATAACGCGGCGGCGGCTTGGTTTTTGATATTACTATATTACTTCGCTCTGATATATTTTTCCGACATATACAGAGGACCGAGATTGTTTCGTAAACTTAGTAAGAGACACGTCGACGCGTCGCAACGGTAAAATTAGGATTATACTCCTCGCAAAATCAATGAGTTTTTTCTTGATTTTTTTACCGTAAAGTTATATAATCTAATAAACATAAATAGATAGGGAAATTTGCCGATGCTTATAAGAGATAAAATCACTTCGGAAAACCTAAAAATCATCCTTAGCGAATTTGAGTTTTGCGGTTGCTTTGAGGAATACAAGCCTTACGGTTGCGGGCATATAAACGATACGTTTCTTTTGACGTTAAAGGGAACCGACGGGAGCCGCATTGATTATATTTTGCAGCGTATAAACGGCGCGATATTCAAAGATGTGCCGTCGCTTATGCGAAACTTTGAGCTTGTGACGGCTTTTCTTGCAAAAAAAGCAGAGGAAAGCGGTGGAAACCCTAAGCGCGACGTTCTGAATTTGATACTAACAAAGGACAAAAAGTCTTTTGTCGAAGCAAACGGCGAATACTTCAGAGCGTTTGTATTTATAGACAAAGCGACATCTTATCAGTCGGTCGAAAAGCCCGAACATTTTTTTGAAGCGGGAAAAGCTTTTGGTAAATTTGCCGCTTTATTGAATGATTTCGACGCGTCGTTACTTTATGAGTCGATTCCCGATTTTCACAATACGGTTAAGCGTTACCAAAACTTTGAGAACTCGCTAAAGACCGACACCGCCGGGCGGGCGGAGCATGTAAAAGCCGAGGCGGCGTTTACGACGGCGCATAAGGGTATTACCGATAAGGTATACAAGCTGTTGACCGATAAGAAAATCCCTTTGCGGGTAACGCATAACGATACGAAGCTGAATAATGTCATGATAGACGACGCTACGGAAAAAGCCGTCGCGGTCATAGACTTAGACACGGTTATGCCAGGTTCGCTTTTGTATGATTTCGGCGATTCGATACGTTCGGGATGCAATACGGGCGCCGAGGACGAAAAGGATTTGTCTAAGGTAAATTTTGACTTTAAACTCTTTGAAGCGTATGCCGCCGGTTATTTGAGTCAAGTAAAAAGTATCGTTACTGATATGGAAGGAGAACTATTCGCTTTTGCGCCGATTCTTATGACATTTGAATGCGGAATGCGGTTTTTGACCGATTATTTGGACGGCGACGTATATTTTAAAACCAAATATCGGGAACACAACCTTGACAGAGCGCGCGCGCAATATAAGCTTGTATGCGACATGGAAAAGAATATCAGTAGAATGCGGAGCTTTATAAATAATATTTTGACAAAGTAGTACTAATTTATTATTAAAAAGCCATAACATATTATGAAAAGATAAAGGAGATAAAAAATGAAGATTTTAGTCACAGGCGGAACGGGCTACATAGGCAGTCATACCGTAGTCAAATTGATTGAAAACGGTTATAACGTAGTCATAGTCGACAATCTGTCAAACAGCAAAAAAGACGTGGTTGATAAAATATTGGAGATAACAAAAGTCAAACCTGTGTTTTATAAAACCGATTTATTGGACAAGGATGCGCTAACCCGTATATTTGATAAAGAAAAACCCGATGCAATAATTCACTTCGCAGGACTTAAGGCGGTCGGAGAGTCCGTCGCTTTTCCTCTTAAATACTATCGCAACAACGTCGTCGGCACTATAAATCTGCTTGAAGTAATGGCGGACAACGGCGTAAAGGATTTTGTTTTCAGTTCGTCCGCGACGGTTTACGGTAAGCCGAAAAGCGTTCCCATTAAAGAAGATTTTTCGCTGTCGACGACTAATCCTTACGGCGCCACTAAGCTTATGATAGAGGATATATTGAGAGACGCGTATAAAGCCGACAATTCTTTAAACATTGCGCTTCTAAGATACTTCAATCCCGTCGGCGCGCACAAAAGCGGCTTGATAGGCGAAAATCCGAACGGCATCCCAAATAACCTTGTACCGTACATGCTTCAGGTCGCATCCGGCAAGTTAGAATATCTTAGGGTCTTCGGCGACGATTACAAAACAAAGGACGGAACGGGCGTAAGAGATTATATACACGTTGAAGACTTGGCGGACGGGCATTTGCTTGCGCTTAAAAAGCTTGAGTCAAAGCCCGGAATAGTAACCTATAATCTCGGAACGGGTATAGGCTACAGCGTGTTGGAGATGGTCACGGAGTTTTCAAATATTTTGGGGAGGCAGCTACCTTACAAAATCACGGAAAGACGGGCGGGCGATATTGACGAATGTTACGCGGATACGTCT
>JAISQX010000001.1 GCA_031273965.1 Clostridiales bacterium | reverse complement strand
TATTTGACGATACCATAGAATATAACTTAAGGATTGCATACCCGAACGCCACGGAAAGCGATATTACGGAAGCGTGTAAAAAGGCGTCCGTTCACGAATTCATATCCTCGTTGCCGGAGGGTTATAAAACGCGAGCGGGTTCTCTCGGAGACAGGTTGTCCGCGGGCGAAAAACAACGCATAGGACTTGCCCGCGCTTTTTTGCGCGGCTGTCCGCTGATTCTTTTAGACGAACCGACGAGCAATGTGGATTCCGTAAACGAAGGGATAATATTAAAGGCGTTAAAAGCGCAAAAGCACGACAAGGCTATAATAATAGTTTCACACCGCGAGTCGACGACTGCCGTCGCCGACAGAGTATTGAAGATGAAAGACGGACGAATTAGCGCCTAAGACGGCGGAATTGCGCTTGGCGTAAACTTTCGCGCAAAATTCTTGGAACCGGAATAATATTAGAGAATTTATATTTTTTATGAATAAGGCAAAGCGTCGTCAATAAGGCGGCGGCGGTAAAGACGCTAAGATATCGGCAACTTTTGAGTAAGTTCCGTTAAATTTCATATTTTTTGTTGCAAAATTTCTTAAAAAGAGTTATAATAAAAAATAACGTGTTTTTATTGAATTACATTGAAAGGGGCAACGTATGGAGTTTAATTTTAGCGACAGAATGAACGGGTTGCAGGCGAACGCGATAAGGGCGATATTCAAATACCTTTCCGACCCAAATATGATTTCGTTCGCGGGCGGAATGCCAAATAAGGACGCGCTGCCCGTAAAGATTCTTGACGAGTTGAACAAAAAGCTCTTTGAAAGCCCGAATATTTACGGGGTTTTGCAATACGGTTCCACGGAAGGGTACATGCCTCTTCGTGAAAGCTCCATAGAGTTTGTAAAGAGAGTCGGGATAAAAAATACATCCGTAGACAATACTTTGATTATCACGGGCGGACAGCAAGGAATAGACTTGACGTGTAAGATATTCTTGAATAAAGGCGATTGCATACTTGTCGAGGATCCCACTTATATAGCCGTTTTGCATATTTTAAAGACTTACGAGGCAAAAGCCTACGGCGTAAAGTCGGACGCCGACGGAATAAATACCGACGATTTGGAAGAGAAAATCAAACGATACCGTCCGAAATTTATCTATTTAGTTCCGACCTTCGGAAATCCCACGGGTAAGACGTATCCGGCGGAAAAAAGAAAAAAAATCCTTGAAATTGCGGTTAAGTACGGTACGCCGATATTGGAGGACGACCCGTACTGTCATTTGCGTTTTGAGGGAGAAGCCGTGCCGTCCATTAAGAGCATCGATACGACCGGTCTCGTGATTTATAATACAAGTTATAGCAAAATCATATCTCCGGGAATACGTTGCGGCGTATGCGTCGCCGATAGCGAGATAATATCGAAGATGACCTTATGCAAGCAAGCGACCGACGTGCATACGTCAACTCTTTCGCAAGCGCTTGTCGACGGTTTTTTGAGAGGAAATTATCTGGACGCTCATCTAAAAAGTATTCTTCCCGTATATCTGCGCAAAAAAGTACTGATGAAGGAAGCGATAAAAAAATATTTCCCTTCGGATTTTGAATGCACCAATCCGAACGGCGGACTTTTCGTATTCGGCGGATTCAAAAGCCGTGTGAACACGAGCGATTATTTTATGAAAGCGCTTCAGAACAACGTCGCTTATGTCAACGGCGTGGAATTTTATGCGGCGGGCGATATTTACAATACGCTCAGACTAAATTTTAGCAACGCGTCCGACGAACAGATTGACAAGGGCATCGCGATGCTGGGCGCTATTTTTAAAGGAGTCATATAGAGCGGTATGTCAAAAATAAACATTATAGATACCTTGCGGCAACGCGGATTTTTAAAGCAAATAGTCTTTGAGGAGGAGCTTTACAAATTACTCGGTGAAAAATCCGTAAGTTTTTATATCGGCTACGATCCTACTGCGGATAGTCTGCATGTCGGGCATTATCTCACGCTTATGGCGGCGGGATTTATGCAGAGAGCCGGACACCGTCCCATTATTCTTATAGGCGGCGCCACCGCTATGGTGGGAGACCCCAGCGGCAGGACCGATATGAGAAGCATGATGAGCGCCGAAACAATCAATCACAACGTCGATTGCTTCAAAAAGCAGATGTCGAGGTTTATTTCCTTTGAGGGAGAGAACGCCGCGATAACCGTAAATAACGCCGATTGGATACTCGGACTTAATTTTATGGACTTCATACGCGACATCGGCGCGGAATTTTCCGTAAATAAGATGCTTGCCGCGGAATGTTTCAAGTCCAGAATGGAAAAAGGATTGACATTCTTGGAATTTTCGTATATGCTTTTGCAAAGCTATGATTTTTACGAGCTTTTTGGGAAATACGACTGCGTGCTACAATGCGGCGGGGACGACCAATGGTCAAACATGCTTTTTGGAGCGGATCTTATAAGAAAAAAACTAAAAAAAGGCGCTTATGTCATGACCTTTGAGCTTTTAACGACAAGCGAAGGCAAAAAAATGGGCAAGACGATGAAAGGCGCGCTCTGGTTGGACGAGAAAAAGACCACGCCTTACGAGTTTTATCAGTATTGGCGTAACGTTGAGGATCAAAGCGTGGAAAAATGTATGAAGCTTTTGACCTTTATGGATATAGACAGGATTGAG
>JAISQX010000172.1 GCA_031273965.1 Clostridiales bacterium | reverse complement strand
TCTATGACTTCTTTTATAGTTTTATAAAATCCCGAATATCTAAGCTCGTGGCAAACGAGTATATCGACGCCGTTCTCTTTTGCGGCTTTTATGATTTCTTCGGTTTCGCCTCTTACGGCGGACACGGGCTTTTCCAAGAGAATTTTTTTATATCCGGTTTTTATAGCCTTGATAGCCTGCCTGTAATGGTCTTGATCCATACTCGCTATTACTAAACCGTCTCCCAGTTGTCCAGCCTCAAAAAACTTGTCCTCGTCAAAAAAACAAGCTTCCTCGGCTATTGAAAAACGCGTTTTTGCATTTATAACCTTTTGTCTGTCGATATCGCAGACCGCGGAAATTCTCACTCCGTTCGCCGTCAAAATATTGCCGTAAACGTTAACGCCTCGCGATCCGGCTCCGATAATTGCAACTTTCATGTTTTCGTTCCTTTACACTCCGACTTATATAATAATAGCCGTTCTAAAATGATACTTTACAACGGCTGTTTTTTTATAGATTATATCGTTACCGCGATGCCCTCAGATTATTTTACGCTGGGTGACATAGCCTTGCGCCGCGCGGTCGATGAGATTTTTAAATCTCGTGGGGTTATAGACCCAATCAACTTCGACTGGCTCGCTTCTCGATTCTATTCTTATTTTTCCGAAGTTAAAAATCTTGCCCACGAACGAATAAGACACCTGTACGTTGTCGATATTGCGCAACGGTATATCCACTCCTCTGGTTTTTATGAATCCGGTTTTAAAAACAAGCTTCCTCGTCGTCACGCTTAATATCGTAAACGTAATGTACAATAAATCTTTGGACGACCTTATGATCCAAAAAGCAAGAAGCACTCCTCCGACGACGCCCGCTATCATCATGTTTTTGTTAAAAACAAAAAACACCGCGATAATTATACATGCAAAAACTACCCCCCACAAAACCTCGTTCAAGAACTTCCATCTGGTTATTCTGGCAATTGCAATAATTTTTTCGTCATCATCCAAAGACTTTTTTATAAAAGACTCTTTCCCCATAAATCCCCTCTCGGTTTATAAAAATATACGTCGACGAAACAAGAGTCTGACTCTCGCCCCGGCATTCGGTATCCCAAACCGAAGTGTCGGTTTTTCGCCTACGCTCCAAGCACTATATTAATTATACCACATAATCTGTTTTTGTCAAGTATAAAATTACTTTTATCCGAATTTGCGGGGCTTACTTTAACTATTCGGCTCCGCCCCGATAAAAAAGACGTAAAAAACGATAGATACTATGATATTGATAAAAGAGACGAATAGCGGCAAAGAGATATTTAAGCAACGACAAAAAACGTTTCTTCCGGCAATTTGACCAATATACCCGTCTTCCTTATACAAAAAAACCTAAGGTTTTCTCCGTTACGCTTTTGATAAAACGGCAAGCCTAATCATCAAAACGCTTATGTCCGCCGGAGACACTCCCGAGATGCGCATAGCCTGTCCTATGGATAAAGGACGGATTTTTTCGAGTTTTTGACGCGCTTCCAAACGCAAGCCGTCTATCTTTGAGTAATCGACGTCCAAAGGTATGGGACGATTCTCGGCTTTTAAATAATTCTTTATTTCGTTCGCTTGTTTTTCTATATAGCCGCCGTACTTCAATTCGGCTTCCGCTTCGGCTAACGCCGCTTTCGAATATTCCAAAAATTCACCGGTCACCGAGTTAATGTCAAAAAAGCCAAATTCGGGTCTTTTCAGCAATTCTTTTATCGTATAGCCCCTTATGGCATACGGCGCGCCTTTGCGCTCAAATAGCTTTTCCAACGCTTTGTCGGGTGAAATAGTCTTTTCGGCTTTAAAAAATATTTCTTTTAGCTCTTTTTGCTTTTTAAGGTATCTCTCATACCTCTCGTCGCTCACAAGCCCGATCGCCCTGCCCTTTGCCGTCAATCTCGTATCGGCGTTATCCTGTCTGAGCGAAAGGCGGTACTCCGCGCGCGCCGTCATCATTCTGTAAGGCTCGTTTGTGCCTTTCGTCACAACGTCGTCTATCAAAACGCCTATATATGCCTCATGCCTTTTCAAAATAAACGGTTCTTCTCCCTTTATATATAACGCCGCGTTTATTCCGGCTATAACG
Source organism: Clostridiales bacterium (assembly GCA_031273965.1). GTDB lineage: Bacteria > Bacillota > Clostridia > Christensenellales > JAISNN01 > JAISNN01. Next base: position 8,632 of record JAISQX010000172.1, on the reverse strand, counting down.
CCTTGCGCCGCCGCTTCCTCATAGCCGCTTGTGCCGTTTAGTTGCCCCGCGGCGAACAGTCCTTTTAGGTGCTTGACGGCGAGAGAAGGCAAAAGCTGTTCGGGATTTAAACAATCGTATTCTATAGCGTACGCATAACGTATTATCTCGGCGCGCTCCAGTCCTATAATCGAATGCAAGACCTTTTCCTGCACGTCGGACGGAAGCGAGCTGCTCATGCCCTGAACATACATTTCATTTGTAAAAATTCCTTCGGGCTCAATAAAAATCTGGTGGCGCTCCTTATCCGAAAACCTCATTATTTTGTCCTCTATAGACGGGCAATAACGCGGCCCTATACCTTCTATGCTTCCATTATACATAGGAGAGCGCGATATATTTTGACGGATGATTTCACTCGTCTCTTTAGTCGTATAAGTTAAATGGCATAGCGCTTGTCCTTCATCCTCACAGTAGTCGTTTAAAAATGAAAATCGGCATATTCCGCGTTCGCCTTCCTGTATTTGCATCTTAGAAAAATCTATACTTCTTTTATGTATGCGCGGAGGAGTGCCCGTTTTGAAGCGTCTAATCTCTATACCGCATTCCCTTAGCGCGTCGCTCAATCCGCCGTCCGCGGGGAAAAAGCCTGCGGGTCCGGATTTTTTTGTATATTCGCCTATTATTATTCCCGAATTAAGATACACCCCCGTGGCAAGTACCAGAGCTTCGCAATAAAACTCCGCTCCCGTCGCAGTTTTTATTCCTTTTATACGGCTTCCGTCCGAGATTATCTTTACGGCTTCGCCTTCCAGAATAGTTAAATTCGGCTCGTCCTCCAATGTCTTTTTTATAATGTCGTGATACAACCTCTTATCAACCTGCCCTCTTAGGCTGCGCACAGCCGCGCCTTTTGCTCCGTTCAAAAGCTTTAGTTGAATAGTCGCCTTGTCGGCGGCAACTCCCATTTCTCCGCCTAAAGCATCGACCTCTCTTACCAGCTGCGCTTTTGACGTGCCTCCGATGTTCGGATTGCACGCCAAAAAGGCTATGGAGTCCGGACTCATAGTCAATATCAATGTTTTTATCCCCAATCTCGCCGAAGCAAGAGCGGCTTCCGTCCCCGCATGTCCCGCTCCTATCACAATACAATCATAATGCCGTGCAATATGCATACTTTTTACCTTTTTTTGCTTTATTTGAGGTTCCGTACAATGACACACGGACGCTTCTATACCTTATTTCTCCGCTTGCTATTTCCCCAAGCAAAACCTTTCGAATATCCCGTCGACTATGTCGCTTCCCGCCGTTTCTCCCGTAATTTCTCCCAAGCACTCCCACGCTTCTCTTATATCCAAAAGCGTGCATTCCGTCCCGACTTTTCCGCACGAATTAAGCGCGGTCTTTATGCTTTCGTTCGCCCTTTTTAAAGCCGCCGTTTGGCGGCTGTTCGCTATAAGCTCGGACTCGGTTTCATTTCCCACGAACAGATTTGTCATAAAATTCAACAAGTCCTCCGTTCCTTCTTTTTCGGTTGCCGACACGCAAAAATATTCGTATTTTTCTTCGCCGATTTTTATACTCCCGCGGCTCTCGCCGACAAATTGCACAAGGTCGTTTTTGTTAAAGACGACGACGGTTTTTGCATCTCCCGCAATTTCCTTAAATTTTTCGTCAAATATCTCCGGCTTTATATCCGAGATGCGTAAAGTCTTTTTTTTCAGCTCGGCAACACCGTCCGAAAGCGATTCTCCCATTCCTTCTGTCCGACTGTTCAAATCGACGACATAAAGCACCATATCGGCGCCTTTTACCGCCTCATACGAACGCTCTATACCTTTTTTTTCTATTATATCCGAAACGCTTTTTACGTCACGAAGTCCGGCGGTATCGATTATATTGAACCTCACTCCGCCGTATTCGAAGCTTTCCTCCAGAGTATCTCTGGTCGTTCCGGGCAGGTCGGTGACTATCGCTCTGTCCTTTTTCAAAAAGACGTTGAGAAGAGAGGACTTCCCCGTATTCGGCGCGCCTATAAGCGCGACGTTTACGCCTTTCTTTATAAACGCGCTTTTTTTCGACGAATTTATCAAACTTTCCGCGCGCGCCGACAAATCGCATAGGACGACGGTGTAATCCCCGATTTTTATATCGGTCTCGTCCGGATAATCGAGAGCCGCTTCAAGCGTCGACATAATATCCTTAAGCGCGTTTTGCATGGAATAAATTTCCTTTGATAATACGCCGCTCATCATTCGGTACGCCGCCTTTAACGCTGCCGTGCTTTCGGCGTTTATCATCTCTATAACTCCTTCCGCATCCGCAAGCGAAAGCTTCCCGTTAAGGAAAGCCCGTTTGGTAAACTCCCCGCGTTCCGCCGGATAAACGCCTCTTTTAAAAAGAGCCGTCAAAACGGAAGACAATATCCCCTCTCCGCCGTGGCAATGCAGCTCTACCGTGTCCTCTCCCGTAAAAGAATGCGGCGCCTTAAAAAAAACCATGTACCCGTTATCGGTTGCGCCGTCCGCGTCGATTCGTCCAAAGTACATATAATTCGGTTCGGCATTCATTATATTCGCAAGCTTATCCGACTTAAAAATTTCGGAAACCGCTGTAAGCCCGCCCTTTCCGCTTATTCTTATTATTCCTATGCCGCCCTTCCCGGAAGGGGTCGCCGCCGCGGCAATTATTCCGTCTATGTGCATATACAACTTCCCGTATAAAATTTTCGAGAGGTTTGGGGGCTTTCCGCTAAAATTTCTCCCCGTAAAATCCTTTCGAAGCTTTTAACTTTTATTATTTTTTTTGAATTTATATTTTCAATACGACACCGCGCGTCGTTGTCATCGCGCTTAATGCTTTTTCATAAGGGAAATATTTCAACGCCCGTACGCACGGATTTTCGGGATATGCGTTACTTTTGAGCTACGTATACGCTTTCCCGAAGAGGACTTTAAAGCCGTTTGCCGTAACCGCTCTAATCTGCTATATCGCTTTTTCCAAAAACTCCGTCAGTCTATCTATCTTCTGTCCCATGGTCATATTCTTCGCGTTAAATACGAGAGTCGGAGTTTTTTCTCCTCCGGTCAAAACGACGCCCTTATCCCTCGTTATCGCCTTTATAAGCTTATTATGCCCGACAAAGCTCCTATCAAAAACGACGCCCAATCCGCGGGAATTAATCATCACTCTTATTGCGCCGATTTTCGCCGCCATATTTTTTATTATGGCTATGTCTATGAGATTTACAAGCGCTTTATCCGGTTTTCCGTATACGTCCGTAAGCTCGGCAATGTAATTTTCTTTTTTTTGCCGCGAGTCTATAGCGGCAATCTTGCTGTATAGTTCTATCTTTTCCGCGCCGGCGACGTATTTATCGTCGACATAGGTGTCTATATCGACGTCAAAGCGCACTTCGGCTTCCGTCGTGTTTTCCGTTATTTCGCCTTTCAGCGCGCCGACGGCTTCTCTTAGGAGGCGGCTATACATCTCATATCCGACCTTTTGCATATGCCCGTGCTGTTCCGAGCCCAAAACGTTCCCCGCTCCTCTTATTTCCAAGTCTCGCATAGCAAGCTTGTATCCGCTTCCAAAGTCGGTATAATCCATAACGGCGTTCAGCCGTTTCATGGCGTTTTCGTTCATTATCTTTCCGGAGGAATAAGTGAAATACGCATGAGCGACCTGTCCGCCTCTTCCCACTCGTCCTCTAAGCTGGTATAGTGTCGCAAGCCCGAGTTTGTCCGCGTCGCAGATAATTATCGTATTTGCATTCGGCAGGTCAAGACCGTTTTCAATTATCGTCGTGCATATCAAAATATCCGCCTCGCCGTTATAAAACGCCGTCATTTGCTCGTCCAATACCGTTCCCGCCATCTGACCGTGCGCTACAATTATCCTTATGCCGTCGCTCTCGTCAAAAAGTTTGCTTATTCCGTAAGCGAAGCCGTCTATATTTTCCACGCGGTTATAGAGAATAAAGGTTTGACCGCCGCGACTTTTTTCCCTTTGCACGGCGTCCTTTATGAGTCCTTCCGAAAACTCGGTGACATACGTTTCGACGGGTATCCGATTTTGCGGAGGCGTTTCCAATAGGCTTATATCGCGTATTCCGGAGAGCGACATATGCAATGTCCGCGGAATTGGCGTCGCCGAGAGCGTCAATACGTTGACGTTATTTTTTATGGTCTTTATTTTTTCCTTGTGCTCGACGCCGAAGCGCTGTTCCTCGTCCAACACCAAAAGTCCCAAGTCAAAAAAACAGACGTCCTTTGACAATAACCTGTGAGTGGCGACTATTATATTCAATTTGCCGTTTTTTAAATCGTTCAGTGTCTTTTGCGTCGTTTCTTTCGACTCAAAACGCGACAATATCCCGACGTTGAGTTTAAAATCCTTTGTCCTCGCCATGACGGTGTTATAGTGCTGACGCGCCAAAATAGTCGTCGGCGCAAGTATCGCCGCCTGTTTGCCGTCCATTACCACCTTAAAGACGGCGCGCAGCGCCACCTCCGTCTTTCCGTAGCCGACGTCGCCGCAAAGCAATCTGTCCATAATTCGTCCGTTTTCCAAATCGCTTTTTATGGCGTCCACGGCTTTGAGCTGGTCTTCCGTTTCGTCAAATTCGAAGCTGTCTTCAAATTCTCTTTGCCACTCGGTATCCTTTGAATAGACAAAGCCCGCCGCCGTTTCGCGTTTATTATATAACTCCAAAAGACTGAATGCAAGCTGTCTTACCGATTTTTTTACGCTTTCTTTTACTTTGGAGAACTCCGCGCCGCCCATTTTTGAGAGCTTCGGTTCGCCGCCGCCCGAGTACTTGCTCAATTTATCGAGATTTTCGACCGGGACAAAGAGCATTTGCCCGTCCTTATATTCCACGCGTCCGTAATCGCGTACAAGCCCGCCCGTTTTTACCTTTTCTATTCCCAAAAACTTACCTATACCGTGGATATCGTGAACGACAAAATCGCTCGGCGACGGTATATAATCGGTCTTTTTGCGCGACGAATGCAAGATTTTTTTTTGTTTTCTAAAAAGGTCGTCATATCCGATTACGACAAGCCGGCTTTTTTCCAATGCGAAACCGTCTCTTATTTTTAGCGGAGTCACATATATCCCGCCGAATCCGACGGGCGGCTCGCTCCCCGATTTTATATCGCGGAATTTATCGTTCAAGCCATCATAAATCGTCTTTGCTCTGTCGTTATCCTTGCAGCACAATACGACGCGCTTATCCGTCTTCAAAAAAGCTTTGAGATCGCTTATCAGCATATTGTAATCCGTGTAATAGGGCGCCGTTTTTATCGAAGGCATATTGAGTATCGCGTCCGGCATAAAAATCGGATTTAAGGATGAAATATTCAGATAAGCGACGGCGGGGTACTTTGCAATACCCGAATAACAACGGTTCTCGTCGACGGCGGCGTCCTTATGGACGGGATAAATCTCGCCGCTCCTCGTAAGATTCGTTACGCGTTCATAAAACGCCCTATAATATCCTTTTAGCCGCTCGCCGATTATACCGGGTTCGTCTATTACAATTGCGGCGTCGCCTGGAAGCCAGTCAAAAATTGTCGAAAAACTCTCTTTCGCAAAAGGAATAATCCAGTCGAATCCCATATTACCCGCGGGGTTACTCAAACGGGTCAACGCGCCCTCGGTTATATTCTTTATACGCGTTCTGTCCGCGCCTTTAGGGATTTCCTGCCTCTCTATACGTTCCCTTATATTATTTAAACCGCTTTCCTCCAATAAAATTCCGCTCGCCGGATATACGGTAATTTCCTTTATCTCCCTTATGCCTATCATCGAATCGGGATCTATTACGCGTACGGACTCGATTATGTCGCCAAAAAAATTTACCCGCACCGGATTGTCCGATACCGGATATACGTCCATTACGTCCCCGCGCAAGGCAAATTCCCCTGCGGCGGAAATACGTTCGACCCTGGAATATCCCGCCTTTGTCAAGGCGTCCGAAAGCCCGTAAATATCCGTTTCAGCGCCGGTTTTTAACGTCGCGGAATATTTTTTAAATAACGTCGGATTTGGAAGATATTGCATCAACACTTCGGGTGAAACCACAAGCGCGCCCAAATCCCCGGACAAAATATCCCTTAACACTCCCGATCGTTCGTTCATAAGCGCGATACCGGCGCCCTGCTTATATATCAAAAAATCGTCTTTCGGATTTAGAACCGCGGTTTTCTTGCCGACAAAACTTTTCAAGCGCTCTCCCGTCTCGATCGCATGAATCCTATCCCTCGCGATATATAGCACAAAACGGCAGAGAGCCGCCGCCGCGTGGGGTCTTGCGCTCTCCGCCATAGACAATACGTTGATTTTTTTACCTGCGTCCGCCAGACTTTTAAGGTCCGCGTAATCCTTATCCAGGTTTTGTATGCGTAAAAATTCCGTCATTTCTCTTAATATTAAGGATTTTTATTATTCGCATTTATATGCGTCTTATCCGTTGTATTCCCGCATAGTTTTTTCGAAATCTCCGTGAACGGAGTATTCCGCGACGGCTTTCGCCGCTCTTTTTACCGATTCCGAAAGCGTCTTGTAGTCCCCGTCGCTTATCCTCGACAAGACAAAATCGCGAAGCGGAGCTTCCGTATCCTTTTTTATTCCGACTCTCAAACGCGGTATATTGCCCGCCTTGAGTATAATATCGCGCATGCCGTTATGCGTACCGGCGCTGCCGTCCAGCCTAAACCGCAACGTTCCCAAAGGGATATCCGCGTCGTCGTATATAACCAAAACTTCGGACGGTTTGGCGCCGTATTTTCCCATAAGTTCGCGAAGCGAATCACCTGACAAATTCATATAAGTCTGCGGCTTTGCCAATACGGTTTTCCCGCCCGCATAGCTTTTTCCCGTCAAAGCAAGACATTCCTTATCCTTTACGTTCACGCCTAAAAGCGCCGCGATTTCGTCAATCGCCAAAAAACCCGCGTTATGGAACGTTCGCGCATATTCGGCGCCCGGATTTCCCAACCCGACTATAAGCAACATATCTTTTCTCCGACGAATATTATATATTTTTATAAAAAAAAAGTCAATTGCTTTGGCGGTTTTTACGGTTCGCGCCGGAATAAAAACTTTTCGGAAACATATTGACATTTTCGAAGTTTTCTGTTAATATATCTTTAGAAGGATTAAGAGGAGCGGCGCGTATGGCTAAAACACCGAATACCGACGTAAATATATCCGCCGCGAAGCTGCGCGCGGCAAATACAAGCGCGCCTTCTTTAAGCGGCGCCGGCGCGGTTCATTCGTCCGCCAGATTGCCGAGCGAAAATGCGATTCCAAATCTCACTTATTCGCGCGGCGAAAATATAATTCCGGAGCTTACATATTCGCGAAGCGGACAAATCATCTCCGAATTAAGCCGCGGAAGCGTCAATCTTCCGCCGTTGCAAAGCCACTATTTCGGAGCGTATACTCACGAGGGCGCGCTCAAAATTAGCGCTCCGGCACAAAAGCCTGAACCAAAAAGCTTTACTCTTATAAAAAACAAACCCGTCATTTACAATGAATTAGCTATATTATTTGCGCTGTTTATCCTTGCCATAGGCAAGGTGCTGATGATGAAATCGAACTTCGGCGTCACAGCGGTGCAATCTATTCCTCTACTATTGTCCATGTATTTCCAAGGCGTTTCGTTAGGAACGTGGAATCTTATAGTGCAGGGCGTTTACGTGCTTATCGCCGTCGCCTTGTCGCACAAGCTCAAACTTCGTTATATTTTTGCCATAGGCATTTCGCTTTTATACGTCTTTATTTTGGATTTTTGCGTCGATTTGGCGGATAAGTATATAATCGTCGACAGTATGAATGCCCGTATAGCTTATTTTGCCGTCGGATATTTTTTGTCGGCGTTCGCGATGACCTTTTTCTTTAGGGGGCATATGCCGCTCATGCCGTTCGAAACTCTCGAAGAAGAACTCGCCGCCAAGCGCGCTACGTCCGTACTGTTTATAAAAGTATTCTTAGATATCGTTTTCTTCGCGTTTTCCGTCGGGCTTTCATACCTCTTATTCGGAGAAATCCGCGTCGAGGCTATCGGCGTCGGTACGGTTATAATTATGCTGACGATGAGCTTAGCGATTGCCGCGATAACGTTTATGCTAAATATCTTCTTCAATTTCCGTTCAATTTTTATAAAGACCAAAAATCCTTAGCGACGAATCGTCCGTTAATTAAGACAAGGCTTAGCGCGGCTATCGTGTTAAGCCTTTTTTATATCTCTCCCTCCCGCTTAGCCGTTACCTTTTCTGAGAACAGAGCTTTGTCCGATAACACGAAGAGAATTATCCTTAACTTTCGCTTTTTGCGAAGTTTTTTTTGTTTCACCGAGCATTCTTTTCGCCGCCGCATATCTTTTTTTATCAACTCCCCCATATAAATTAAGCCGTAAACGCCGCCTTTCTCCGACGAATAGGTAAAAATTACCATGACTTTTTTGTTCTTAAGTAACTTAATATACAAAATTCGAATAAACTAATTAAGGCGGAAACGTAAAATATTCCGTTACGGCTAATGGTTTTTTCACGCCCGATTGCACGCGCTTTTTTATAAATGATTAAACGTCCGGATGCAAAAAAAACTTAACACGCCCGCGGATATTTTTTCCGAACAAAAATAA
>JAISQX010000163.1 GCA_031273965.1 Clostridiales bacterium | reverse complement strand
AAATCATACCGGAATGAGGTATATAGAGATCTTTGACAACGACGGTTTTGGGGTTATCGTGTGCGCCGAGGACAAACCGTTCGAGGCTTCGGTTCACCCTTACACAGTGGAAATGCTTGAAAACGCCAAACACGCAAGCGAATTATTCAGGCTTCCGAATCTCAACGTTTATATTGACGGCGGACAGAGAGGCGTCGGCGGAGACGTGCCGGCTATGGCTTCGCTTAAAAAGCCGTATAAGTTATTGCATTTTAAATTACATTCCTTCTCGGTTGTGATTAAATAACAAAATTATGATTATATATGATTGCTTGATTATAGGCGGAGGCGTCATAGGCACCGCCGTGCTATATGAATTGTCGCACTACGATTTGTCGTGCGCTCTTTTAGAAAAAGAAAATGACGTGAGCATAGCTTGCACGGCGCGGAATAGCGGTATTGTGCACGCGGGTTACGATTGCAAACCGGGCACGTTTAAGGCGCGTTTTAATGTGCGAGGCAACCGCCTGTTTGAAAAATTATGTTTTGATTTGGGTGTTCCGTACAAAAAAACGGGTTCGCTCGTCGTAGGCGGAGCGGAAAGTCTGGGTGACATACGAGAATTGCATGAGCGCGGACGTTTAAACGGCGTATACACGGAGATACTTGACCGCGACGGTATATTAAAACTTGAGCCTAACGTTTCGGACGAAGCGACTTACGCGTTATATGCGCCCGACGCGGGCGTCGTTACTCCGTTCAAACTTGCTATAGCCTACGCCGACAATGCCACGGTCAACGGCGCGCGGATTTTTTTGAACTGTGAAGTAAATACTATAGAATATGAAAACAATTATTATAAAGCTATAACCGCGGACGGGAGGATATTCTATTCCAAGATTTTGATAAACGCCGCCGGCTATGCGGCCGGCAGAATAAACGCGCTTGCAAAAGCCGAGGAATTGCGTTTATCGTACGGATTGGGAGAGTATTTTTTGTTGGATAAACGGGAGAGAGCCCATATCAATACGATACTTTTTCCATTGCCCGACTACAGGGGAAAGGGCATTCTCGTAGCGCCCACGGCGGAGGATAACGTGCTGTACGGTCCGACGTCGACGCCCGTGTCTGACCCGGAAGACTATGTCGTCACGGCGGAAGGACTCGAAACGATAAAAAATTCTATCGGACGAATATATAAGCGCCCGAATTTTAAAAACGTAATAAGGACTTTTTCGGGAATACGTTCGTCGTTAGGCGAGGACTTTGTCGTCGAGAGATCCGAGCTTGCAAAAAACTACATTACGATAGCGGGGATTTGTTCGCCCGGCTTGACCGCGGCGCCGGCGATAGCCGAATATGTCGTCACGGAGTTAATCGGTGAAATGACGGGCGGTTTAAAAAATAAGGATCACATATCCCACAAAGAAAAATTTGCAGAAAACTATAGAAAAATAGAAGCGCTAAACGAGAGAATAAGACAAAATCACGCATACGGAAGAATAGTATGCCGCTGTGAAACAGTCAGCGAAGGCGAGATATTAGAGGCTATTCATTCTCCGCTTCCGGCTACCACGGTAGATGCGGTCAAGCGCAGGGTGCGTACCGGGATGGGAAGATGCCAGGGCGGGTTTTGCGCGCCTTAGGTAATTGAAATACTAGCCCGCGAACTTGGAGCAAAAGAAACGGATATACTCAAGAATAGGAAAGGATCAAGGATAATTTATGAATAATGCGGATATCGCCGTTATCGGCGGCGGCCCCGCCGGAATGGCGGCGGCTCTTTCGGCGAAAAAGCTCGGAAAAAATGTCGTTATATTTGAGCGCGAAAAACGGTTGGGCGGAATACTCAATCAATGCATTCATAACGGTTTTGGTTTGCTGTATTTCGGCGAAGAACTGACCGGTCCGGAGTATGCAAGGCGCTTTGCGGATATGGTAAAAAAGGAGGAAATATCCGTAAAGACTAATACAACCGTGCTGTCGGTTTCCAACGATAAAGTAGTCACGGCGGTAAACGATTCGGATGGAGTATTCCAAATAAAGCCGAAAGCTGTAATACTGACTATGGGATGCCGCGAGCGTACCGCCGGAGCCATCATGCTTACTGGCGAGCGTCCGTCAGGTGTCTACACCGCGGGAATGGCGCAAAAACTCATCAACACAAAAGGGTTTGCCGTTGGGAAAAAAGCCGTTATATTAGGCTCCGGCGATATAGGTTTGATAATGGCAAGAAGGCTTACTTTAGAGGGCGCGAAGGTTTTGGCGGTAATAGAGATAATGCCGTATTCGTCGGGTCTAAAAAGAAACGTTGTACAATGTCTGGATGACTTCGGGATTCCGCTTTTGTGCGGTTACACGATAACAAATACGGTAGGCAAGGACAGACTCGAGGGAGTGTTTTACGCGAAAGTCGACGAAAATTTTAAGCCTATAAAAGAAACCGAACGCTTTTGGGAGTGCGATACGTTGTTGTTGTCCGTAGGGCTCATTCCCGAACTTGATATAGTCGCCGACGGCATAAGTATAAATCCGTCTACCGGGAGCGCCTACGTAGACGAAGGACGCATGACGAGCGCAAACGGAATTTTCGCGGCGGGAAACGTGCTTCACGTCCATGACCTTGCGGATAACGTAAGCGACGAGGGCGCAGTTGCGGGAGAGAGCGCGGCGCGATACATAAACGGTTATTCGGTTAAAAAAAGAGTCGAAGCGGCGGCGGGCGACGGTATAAAATACGTCGTTCCTAATTATATCGATATCGGTGAAAAACCGTGTTTGGACAAAGCCAAAATAAGCGATTCCGACACAAAAGGCGCGGAGCTATATTTTAGGACGACGTATCCGATATCCGGCGGCGGAATAGAGGTTCTGTCAAAGCAAGGCGAAAGAATTTTTTTAAAACGATACAATATTTTACCGCCGGGTGAAATGCAAAGGATTAAAATCGACAGAAACCATATAAACGACGATATTATTGTGAGAGCGGTGAACGGAACGGGGGTAAGGTAAAATGGAGCTTACTTGTATAATATGCCCGATGGGTTGTCGATTATCGGCAAACCTTTCGAACAATGGCATGTCGGTAACGGGCAACGGTTGTAAAAAAGGGATAAGCTATGCAGAAGATGAGGCGCGCGCGCCTAAGCGCGTCGTGACAACTCTCGCAAGAACGCGGAGCGGGAAGGTATTCCCGGTAAAAACCGACGATAAGATTGACAAATCTTTGATTTTTGACGCTATAAATACGGTAAAAAATGCCGTAGCCGAGGACACGGTCAGCCCCGGAGATATCATAGTCAAAAACATTTTTGGAAGCGGAATAAATTTTATTG
>JAISQX010000025.1 GCA_031273965.1 Clostridiales bacterium | reverse complement strand
CGCTTATACCCTTAGCGCGCATAGCCGCTAACGTAAGCGCCGCGCCGCTTCGCAAATCATGCGCCGTTACGCCGGCGCCGCGGAGTTCGTCCGTACCGCATATCGTTGCCGTTCGACCGTCGACAAAAATCCTCGCGCCCATTTTTTCCAATTCGCCTACATGACCGAAGCGGTTTTCAAACATGCTCTCTTTGACGATTGTTATACCGTTGCACACTGAGGCAAGCGCCGTAATTTGCGGCTGTAAATCTGTCGGAAAAAACGGATAAGGGGCGGTATAGATCTGCGGAAGCGCTTTTAGTCTGCCATCGCTTTTTATCCTTGCCCGATCGTCGCCGTATTCTATCTCGCAATAGTTATTCTTTAATATTTCAAACAACGATACTACGTGATAAGGACGGCAATTCCTAAGCGTAAGATCACCGCCGCATATAGCCGCGGCGATAATAAGCGTTCCCGCAACTATTCTATCGGGAATTGGAGTATACACGGCGCCGTGCAATTTTTCCGCTCCCTCTATACTTATTACGGATGTTCCCGCGCCTTTTATCTTTGCACCCATTAGGTTTAACATGTTTTGTAAGTCCACTATTTCCGGCTCTTTCGCCGCGTTCTTAATAGTCGTCACGCCCCGCGTGTATACCGCCGCCATCATTATATTTTGCGTAGCGCCTACGCTGGGAAAATCAAAGGTAATATCGCCTCCGCGCATATCGGCGGCATCGCAAACTATATTGTTCGCGTTCTCTTTGATTTTTACGTTCAACGCCTTAAGCGCGTTAAGGTGTATATTAACGGGGCGCTTACCTATCGCGCATCCCCCGGGTAGACATATTTTTGCCCTTTTAAAGCGCGAAAGCATAGGACCTAAAAGCACAAACGACGAGCGCAAAGTCTTAGTAAGATTATACGAAACGGTCGTATCCGAGGCGTTTTTCGCATTTATAAAAATATCCTCTCCGTTATAAAGCGCTTTTGCTCCCAAGCTGTTAATTATCTTTAATTTATTGGCAATGTCGACAAGATCGGGACAATTTTTCAAAACTACGTCGTCCTCCGTTAGGACAGACGCGGCAATAAGAGCCAAAACCGAATTTTTTGCAGCCTTTAAACTGACGGCACCGTTAAGTTTGTTTCCGCCGTGTATTATATATTTATGCATATGTATCTCCTTATTGCTGATATATTAATATATGACGAAAAACAAAAAAAAGTTATTTTTTATACCCCTCCCCCGTGGTTTTTTTCCAAAAGCCAATCAGCGAAATACGGGAAGAAGCGGATTTCTTCTCGCCGATATATTCATCACAATTCCCATCGCCGCCATGTATGCGAGCAATGAGCTTCCTCCCGCGCTCATAAAAGGTAAAGGCAATCCCGTAGGCGGTATAGAACCGCTTACAACCGCTATATTTATAGCCGTCTGCACGGCTATAAGCACGGCTATTCCGGAGGATAAATAAGCGTAAAATTTATTCTCGGCTCTTAATGCCGCCCGCGCTCCTCTCACAACAAGTATGACAAAGAGGATAATAATGAACGCGGACCCCACCAAGCCCAATTCCTCGCCTATTATTGAAAATATAAAATCCGATTCCGAAAAAGGCAAAAAAAGATATTTTTGTCTGGAATTAAAGAGTCCCACTCCAAAAAGACCGCCCGAACCCAATGCGTAATAGGATTGGATAAGCTGATAACCTTCGTCTTTCGGCGACGCCCATGGGTCAAGAAAAGCCATTAAACGATCCATTCTGTAAGGTTCCAAAACTATCATCAGCACAACGCCTATCGCCGCCGGAATAGCTAGCATAGCCAAAGCTTTTATTTTCATTCCGCCTATGAACAGCATGATTATCATCACAAGCCCGACGCACATCGTTATGGACATATTCGGCTCAAGCAAGATAAGCGCGCACATCGCGCCGCCCGCGATAAACACCGGTATAACGTTTTTTGTCTTGCTCATATCGTGCGCCGCCATTTCCGCGGCCGCATATATGATAAAACCGAATTTTGACACCTCCGAAGGCTGCATGGTAGTAAAGCCGAGATTTATCCATCTTGTGGCGCCGTAATTGCTAACGGATAACCCCGGAACAAACACCAACGCCAACAAAACCAATGAAACTATCAATATGGGGTATCGGAATTTTATAAGCTTATTCAATTCGAAAAATCCCAATCCTAACATCACTATAACTCCGGCGACAAAAGATATCGCTTGTTTTTTTACATAAAAAAAAGCGTCGCCATACGTAAGCTCCGCGCCGTAGCTACTTGCGGAATATATCATGACTATCCCGAATAAAGCGAGGAAAATCGATATGATCGGAATTAAAATATCTCCCTTATATTTTTTTATTGTCATTGCCGCCGTCCTTTTTCAATATTGATTTCCGCAAAAAACATTTTCTTATTTTAAAGAAGCGTATTATGAATTGTCGTCCGCTAAACCGCCGACGATTTTTACAAAGTCCCGTCCTCTTTCCTCATAATTCTTATAACGGTCAAAACTCGCCGATGCCGGCGAAAAAAGAACGTTTTTACATCCGGTTTTCGTAGCTTTTTTTACGCAATCGTAGAGCGTGTCAAATTCGGCGATTTTTATTTTTAAAAATTCCCGCGCCGCCTCGGTTATTTTTTTTGCGTTTTGTCCCGTAACGCATATTTCCTTTATTTTCTCCGGCAGCGCCGAAAACAATTCGCAAAAATCCTCCCCCTTATCGCTGCCGCCCAAAATTAATACGGTATCTCCGTCCATACTCTCAATAGCCGCAAGCGTCGCATGAATATTCGTTCCTTTGCTGTCGTTAAAAAATCTCATTCCAAAAACTTCGCGTACAAGCTCTATTCTGTTATGCGGCGGCACAAAGCCGTCCAAAGCTTTTATGATAGCGTCGTTATCTATTCCCCGGAGTTTTGCCGCACACATCGCGGCGAGAACGTTTTCGAGATTATGCCTGCCGCAAAGTTTTATCTCGTTTAGACCGCAAATCTTCACGGTTTTATTGCCGTCAAAGAACATTATTTTTTCGCCGTCGGCATAAACTCCCTTTACGCGCCTTATCGTCGAAAAAAAATATACGTCCGCATTAACTTTCGCTTTTTTTCCGTTTTTGTCGTTTGTCATTATACCTCCGCCATGGTAGATATATCCCGCGTTTAAAAAATATTCCTCAAGCCTCTTGTCGTCCGCATTTATTACCGCGTAATCCTCCTGTGTTTGGTTTTCAAATATCCTAAGCTTCGCTTCAAAATATTCTTCCATGGATCTATGTCTGTCAAGGTGATCGGGAGCAAAATTGAGAAACACGGAGATGTCAGGTTTGAAACGCTTTATGCTTTCCAGCTGGAAGCTGCTTACTTCCAAAACAACATCGCTCACGTCGT
>JAISQX010000112.1 GCA_031273965.1 Clostridiales bacterium | reverse complement strand
ACCCCACATACGAAGAAAAGGTCGAAGCCCTAAAAAGAGCGGATAATCCTTATGGAAGATGCGTATATTTTTGCGACAACAACGTAAACGATCACCAAAACGTCATTATGGAGTTTGATAGCGGAGCCACGGCGGCGCTTACGCTCACGGCGTTTTCTAAGGATTGCTACAGGAGGATTCATATCATGGGCAGCCGAGGCGAACTCATGGGATGCGACATGGACAGGTATCTGTCGTTAAACGTCTTTGGAGAAAAATCAAAAAGAGTCAGAATAAGAGCAAAAGCCAAGGGCGGGCATATGGGCGGAGACGGCGGAATATGCGATACCTTTTGCAAACTTTTGAGGGGAGAAGAGATAGAGAAGGATTATTTGACAACCATAGAAGTCACGGCGGTGAGTCATAATATTATCTTTGACGCGGAAAATATATAGAGTGATTCAATAAATTTTTTTTAGACGGTTTTTATAAGCCGTCTTATTTTTTGTAAAGAGTTTGAAAAGCCCGGTTTTTTCATTTTTAAGACGTATATCGACAATGAAAGACATAAAAACGGAAAAATTTCGACAAAATACGACAATATTTTGACGTGTTTAATATGATACAATTTCGAAAAAAGCAATAAAACAAAATTTATATGAACCCGAACGGCGGCACCAGACGAGGAAAGATAAAAAAATATGACATAAAACATTGCGATTTGCCTATTCGGTATGGTATAAATATTGCGAAAGGAGTTACCGAATGGAAGAAAAAAATCTTTGGGTCAAAGTTATAGTTTCGGCTTACAGAGGTATTCCGACAATCGTTGAAGCGTTGGAAACGTTTATCGATAAAGCCGCCTTGAAGAGTTACCGCAGCGATTGCATGACATTGTTTGAAAATCTATCGGATAAATGCGACAGAAAAGAAAAACTCGTCAATCTAAAGTGTATAACCGACGACGCCATAGCCGCGCTTTCGGTAGATTTGCGGTATATTATAACGAGCAGGATAAGCGGCGTTTCATTTGAGGATATCGCCGCTGGACTCGGGATAAGTCTGAGAGCGGTGTTTAGGCATTATAGCGCCGCGCTCAACGGCTTGGCGTTTAATCTCAGACTTAAAGGTTTTGACGAGGTTTGGTTTTTTGAATATTTTAAGGAGGAAAAATATATAGAGGGAATAAAAAGTCATTTTTGCCGTCGTTAACGGGGCTTGCGTGTATTTACGTAAGCCCTGTATAAATACTTATCCGTCGTCATATAGCTTAATATAAGAATTTGTTAATCTTACGCATATACCGTTGGAGGAAACGAACTCTCGCTAATACCGACATTCTTTAATACTTATCATACGGAAGCCTTCTTATTCCCGGGGAGCCGCCGTAAGTCGGATCCGGCTCGTTCTCTTGTTTATATTCTTTGGATTCCGATAAAGAAGGGCGAAAATAAACGTCTTTTTTGCGTGCGCGTCTATGGCGCCACGGGCGAAACATCAGAAGAAAAATGATGAGGAGAGGTATGACGATTCCTGCGGACAAAAGTACGGTTACGAGAGCGGAACTCTCGTTATCACCGCCAACGGATGGATTATTTATGACACTGTTCGGATGGGGAGGGACTTGCGGCGGGGAAATAAGTTCGGAGGTTTCTATATAACCGAAAGAACCGTTGTATCCGACAAAGTGCCAAACCGTATCGCCGTCGCCTTCAAGCGTTCCGTAATACGTGAGGGACGTATTGGCGGCGGCGATGACGGCGGAGGACGCCGATGACGCGTCGGGAGTTTTACGGAGAACGGCGCCGCTCATTGCGTTTTTTACGAAAACGGAAGGATACGGCGACGTTACGGACGCGGTATCGCCGACGTTTACGGCTTCTTTTACTAAAAAGAGGTCGCTGCCGCCCGCGCCTACCGAAAGATCCATATATTTGACTATATAATAAGAGGAGTTTGAACGTCCCGAATATTCGGCGTAATAGGTTTTTGGAATGGCAAAGAGCGGTATAAAATTGTAGTTTTCATCCAACGCATATAAAATCACGCCGTCGTCGTTTATAAGCACGTATTTTGATTCCGCGCCGTGAACGGAGCCGAACGGCAAAAACAATGCGGTAAAGGTTGCGCAAATGACGAAAAATATCAAAAGTAGTGATTTTTTCACCGACATATTCTCCTTAATTAACCGGGTTTTGCGATATGTATTTACCGGCTACAAACCGTCCTGCCAAAAATTCGGCACGGATTCTATCATAGTTTTTTTTGCGTGATTTGTAATTCCAATTATAAACAAATTTTCGGGGATTATGCAATTTTTGCGCGAAAACGATATCGGAGAAGAAAACGCCGCAATTCCGACCGCAATAACGCGGTCGTTTTCATGTGAAAGCGTCCTTCCCTATATAATAACAATATATTTTAATCATTAAGGAATATGCTTATCGAAGAGAAAAATATTATAAAAAAAATACTTGAAATAGAGTATGAATTGAAGGATAGAGAAAAAAATAACTTTTTGGAGCGCTACAATAAGGATAATATACACGAAAAGCAGATAATGTTTCACCGTTGTGACAAGCGCATAAGATTTGTTTTCGGAGGGAATAGGAGCGGAAAGACCGAATGCGGGGCGGTCGAGTGCGTATATATGCTGAGAGGGATTCACCCGTACAGAAAAAATCGCGCGAACGTCGCGGGCTGGGCGGTATCCGTGTCCTACGACGTTCAGAGAGACGTTGCGCAAAAAAAACTTTTGCGGTACTTAAAAAAAGAGTGGATACACGATATAGTTATGGCGGACGGGAAAAAAGGCGCTCCTCAATACGGGATAATCGATTGTATCATAATAAAAAACATTTTCGGAGGGACAAGCACACTAAGTTTTAAAAGCTACGAACAGGGAAGAGAAAAGTTTCAAGGGGCGAGTTTGGACTTCGTTTGGTTTGACGAGGAGCCACCGAAAGACATATACGACGAATGCAGAATGAGAGTCTTCGATAGGGAAGGCGATATCTTTTGCACGATGACGCCTTTAAAAGGATTGACTTTTGTATACGACGAAATCTATGTGAATAAGTTTGACAACGACGAAGTCTGGCATATCAATATGCAGTGGGACGATAATCCTTATCTGAATAAGGAAGAGATAAAGCTTATGACGCAAAGTCTGCCCGACGACGTATTGGACAGTCGCAAGTACGGGAAATTCAGCGCGGCAGGCGGACTCGTATATCCGGAGTTTGACGAAAAAATACATGTGATAGATCCTTTTGAAATTCCGCCGGATTGGCGGGACAATATATCGATAGACCCCGGCTTGAACAATCCTCTAAGCTGTCATTTTTACGCCGTCGATTACGACGGCGTTATATATGCGGTTGCGGAGCATTATGAAAAAGGGCGGGATATAGATTATCATGCGGAAAAAATATTTGAAATCGCCTCCGCGCTTAATTGGCGCAAAGACGGTATGGGTCGTCTGCGGGCGCTGATAGACAGCGCGGCAAATCAACGCACCTTAGCGGGAATAAAGAGCGTCGCGGAGCTGTTTTACGAAAAGGGGATATTAGTGAACACAAACGTCGATAAGGAACTTTTTTCGGGCATAGCCGCGCTAAAAAGCTTGTTCAAGCAAAGACCGCCAAGGATTTTGATATTCAAGAATTGCGTGAACCTAATACGAGAACTAAAAGGATATTGGTGGGGAAACGGCGACACGCCGATAAAAAAAGACGATCATGCGTTGGACGAACTCAGATATTACGTAATGTCAAGGCCGTGCGCGACGCGAGTACAAGCGCCCAAAAGCGAGGTTCAAAAGGACAAAGAGAGCCTTTATAACGCGATAAAAAGGAAAAAGACGAGCGAGTTTAGATAGCGCCGACGCCATTCGGAGCGTCCGAATTAAATACACGTTTCGGTTGTCTTCCGATTACGTCGAAAAAAATGAAAGTATATAAAAAACGGGAGGTTGATTATGTGGACGACGATATATTACGCGCGCTGATAAAAAAAGCGAAAGGTTACGAGACGAAGGAGGTAATAGACGAATTTGTCGTGGACGAAAGCAGCGTGCCGATTTTGAGCAAGCGAAAGGTGACGTATAAGGATATCCCGCCCGATATAAGCGCGGCAAAAACTCTGGCGGAATTTAAGAACGCGGGCGGATACGGCGATTTTACCGAAGACGAATTGAAAAAGGAAAAGGAAAGACTTCTAAGAGAGCTTGCAAGTCTATCGGGAGAAGATGGGGTTTTGCGCGAACGGAAAAGTACGCGCGGACAAAAAACAAAAAAATAAAATTTTCATTACGAGGCGCGCGCGCCTTAAGGACAGGAGAGAAATAATGACGACTATAAAAGTAAAGCAACCCGTGCGATGCGGAGCGCCGATGTGCAAAAATCACGCGGAATATTCATTCGGAAACCCGAAAGCGGTTACGGCGAACAGATTATTTTTGTGCGGGACATGCATCGGTGCGTTTAAAACCGAATTGGACAAGATTTTTGACGAAAAGTCGGCGGCGGATTCGAAAAACAAATAGAAAGCGGAGATAAAAATGAAGAAAAAAGTATCCGAAACAAAGGATGAAATTTTTTACGAAGACATTGTCAGGAGCGTAAAAGAGGATTTTTA
>JAISQX010000077.1 GCA_031273965.1 Clostridiales bacterium | reverse complement strand
GGGATATGGATGCTCCGATATATGATAACATGGAGTTTACCGGAGCATGGAATAAGCGCAACAAGACTTCTTAGTTTGATTTTTTTCAATAGCCTTTAATCTTAGAATAGAGAAACCGTCGGACAAAAGCTCCGACGGTTTCTTTATTTAAGGCGTTACGGCAAGCGCGGATAAGAACGAATATTAAATATGCCGACGAAATATCCTCGTACATATTGCTCTTTAACGCGTATAGAATAAAATTTTTTTGTCGAAAACCATTTTTTGCAAATTTTGCAAAAAGTTTTGCATAATTTTTAAAGGGAATTTGCTTTTTTGTATTGCTTTTTGGCGCGAAAGGTTGTATAATGAATTATGACTATAATCGGGCATAGTTTTTTTATCTATGCGTTGTAATTTTTGGAGCGCAAAAGGGTATAATTGCAGGCGGATTGTAAAAAAAAGAGAGTAGGAAAAGTCTTATGAAAATACTGCACACATCGGATTGGAATTTGGGGAAAAAGTTTTATAACAGAGACCGGTTTTTTGAGCAAAGAGCGGCTTTAACCGAAATTATCAATATCGCGAACGACGAAAAAGCCGACGCGGTGCTTGTTTCGGGGAATATATTCGGCGGGTTTTTTGTAGCGCAAAAATACGTCGAGTTGTTTTGCGATACCGTGGCGAGGCTTGCCTCCGGAGGCAAGCGCGCGGTTATAATCGCGGCGGGAGAGCGGGATTTTGTCGCGCGTCTTAAGCCGCTTACGCATCTTGCGGATAAGCAGGGGATAGTCATAATTTCGGAAGCCGGCGATATAGCCGCGAAGTCAAACCCCGCGTTCGGCGTAAAAGTCAGCGAGGCGAAGAAAGGCTTTGTCGAGCTTACGGTAGGCAAGAGCGAAAGAGTTCTGATAGCGGTTTTACCGTATTCCGCGATACGCGGCGGGGCGGCGAAAGAGCTCCTTGACTCCGCCAAGGCTTCGGATGCGCCGATAAAGATAGCGCTCATAGGCGCCGCCGCGGATAAGGCTTTGCTTCTCGGCGACGCGGCTCTCAATATGCTTTCGGATTACGGGTATATCGCTCTCGGCGGCGCAAAATCCAATCAAAACGGCGGAGGAAAGCTGTACGCGTCGGGCTCGGTTATGGACTTCGACTTTGACGAGGACGAAAAAGGCGTCATAATCGCGGAGATTACGGAGGAAGGATTGATTTCCGCCGACAAGACGATTTTAAATTCCGTAAAAAAATTGAAAAATATTATAGTATCCGATTTTGAGGCGGCAAGAGACGCGCTTAGAGGACACGAGGAAGAATATTCCAGAATTATTATCTCTTCCGATAAATCCGTGAATCACGAGGAGTCGGCGGCTTTGCACGACGATTTTCCGCTCCTTGTCGACGTCGTGTTTAACGGCGGCGCGGAGGATTACAGTGCGTCGGGATTTATCAATCCCGCAAGCGAGGAAGTTTTTTCGGACTTTCTCGAAAAAGCGGGTTATGATAACGTTTCGTCTTTGACAAAAATTTTCGGAGCTATTATGGAGGAAAAAAATGAGACCGCAAAAGCTTGAATTTTTCGGATTATTTAATTTTGGCGACAACCAGACCGTAAATTTCGCGGACTTCCGCGATACGGATTGCGTTTATATATTGGGCGGACACGACGGTGGCAAGGATATCATCGCCGACCTCATTATATACGCTCTTTTCGGCAAAACGAGCGAAGGCGAGCCGGAGCGCTTTATTATAAATAAGCGCGCGAAATCCGCGGGCATAAAGCTGTCCTTTGAGCACGGCGGCGCCGAGTATGAGTTAGAGCGGACTTTTTTTGTGATAAAAGGCAAAAAATACGCGGCGACGGACGCCAAGCTGTACCGAATCGAAGCCGGAGACCGCGCTATTGAAGCCGAAGGCGCGCCGTCGGTTTTGAAAAGCGTAAAGGCTATCGTCGGCGCCGATGCCGCGCGCTATAAAAAATCTCAATACGTGAATATTTACAATGCGTTCAAGCTCTTTACCATGACCGACGAGGAGCAGCTTAAATATTTTAAAGACGAATTGAATATCTCGGAAACCGAGTCGAGGCTTTCCAAAGGAATTAACGACAAAATAACCGAGCTAAAAGTAAGGCAGGCGGCGATAGAATCGGGAGCGACTATTCCCGAAGAAACAAAAAACGCGCTGCTTTCCGAATATAGAGAAAAGCTTGACGGCATGGAACGGCAAGCGAGCGAGTTAAAAGAAAAAAAGGTCGAATTGTTAGAGAAAGCCGAAAGGCGCAAAGCGGTCGAGGATATTAACGCGCGGTACAACGCGATTAACGCCGAAATAGAGGAGCTTAAAAGCCAAAAGGAATATTTTGACGGACTGGAAAAAAAGATAAAAATATCCGATAAGGCGTCGAATATCCTCCCCGCGTACAAGCGCCGCGAGGAATTATTAAGTGAAAATCAAGAGCTTGCGCTAAAACGTGACGGACTGATAAGCGATATCGCGCAAAAAGACGCCGAAATAGAGGCGGAAGAGATAGCCGAAGAAGCGCTTAAAGACGAATACGAACTTTTATATTCGGAATATTCGACAAAGAAAGAAAGGTTCAAGGACAGTATAGACGAAAATTCCGATATAAATATCAAAGTCGAGCTTGAAGAATCCATAAAGAAAGACAAGGAAGACCTTGCCGAAATAGTCAAAAAACGCCAAGAACTGATTCAGCGACTGAGCGAAGTGAACGCGGAATGCGACGGTTTGAGAAAAAAAATCAACGAGCTTGCGGTAGACCCGGAGCTTAACTTCGATATTTCCAAGTCCAACGCTCTGGAGGGAACGCTCAAAAGACTTTTGAAGGAACGTTATTATTTGGAGAGAAAGACGGCGGAGCTTGACGACAAAATAAACGCCGCGACGCAGGTTAGAGAGTTTGTAAGCGCAAAAATACTCGCTATAGAGGACGAAATAAACGCTCTTCAAAAGGAAAAATACGGACTTATAGGCGAGGGCGACATCTATACCGTTTTTACGCGCGAATATTTAAAATACAATAAGCTGTCGCATCAGGTGGGAAAGGTCGATACCTATAACGACAACTTAAAACAACTGACAAAAAAGAAAAAAGAAAACGCGGCGAAAATAGAACACGACACCTTGGAATTGGACAGGGCGGAAGCGCTCAAATCGAACGCCGAAACCAACCTCTACAACATCAATTCAAAGAGCGATATTGCGGCTAAGGAGCGCGAAAGGGTATCCAACGTAAACTACTTCGTCGGCGTATCCAACGGCGTAAGAGTGGGCGAATTTTGCCCGATATGCAACAACGTTTTGACTTTGAAACAACCGAAAAATTCTCTGCCGATGGTTCCGGTTGACTTGGAAGCGTCGAAGCTCCGCGACGACAGAATCAAAGCCGAGGAAATTTTGGCGAATTCTCTGGCGATTATAGCGGGATTGAAGTCGAATATATTACATTACAAAAATCAAAACAATGAGTTTGACCGCGACGAAGCTTTTTATATCGATTGTATAAACGACATATTGAGAGAGGAAGACTTCGAATCGGTGCAGCTTCTTTACGAAGCGTTCTTAAGACAAAAAGAAAAATACGAGGAAATCCGCCTTATTTACGAGAGAGCCGGCGCGATTATTTTGGCGGTCGAAAAATTAAAGGACGATCTTAGGGACGCGGAAATAGAATTCGGAAAGGCGGAAAAAGAAATTTCCATATATTCCGAACAGTACAACGAGAGAAAGTACGCGCTCCAAAATGTCGACGTCGATTATGAAAGACAGTTGGGACTTTATACGAGCCTTAATTCCTTAAGCGAATACGACACGCCGGAAAAAATCCTTGCGCATGTGGAAGAAATGGCCAGCCAAAGATCGGTTTTTGAAAAGGAATACGAGGAAAAAACCGAAACGAAGAGAGAGTTGGAGGGACTCATCGCGGAATGCGATAATCTGGAGGTTTTGTTGTTCCAAAAAGCCGGAGCGGGAGAACCGACGCGCGGAACGGTGTCTTATTCGGAGCTTATCGTCGACGCCATTACCGGCAGGTATTACGAGCAGATTTATGAAATTTTGAGTATAAGCGAGAAGCTTAACGCAAAACGCGTCGATATAGACGAATCCAGAAAAAGGACGGAAGCGCTAAAAGCGCAGAAGCAACAATACGAGATAGACCTATCGGCGGCAAAATCGGCGATAGACGCTAACGATAAGCAGATTGAAAACTTTGATAATACTTCCGTAACCCCTATCGACGGTGTGCTTTACAACAGCGAAGAGGATCTTGACTCTTTGATTATGACGTATTTCGTTCACGATGAGAGCGAAACGAAGCTTAACGAGTATAAAGTAAGATTAAACGACCTTATAGCCGAAAGAGACGGGCTTGCCGCGTTGACAGCCGAGTGCGAAAACGAGGAAACGACTGATGAATTGACCGCGCAGGCCGAAGAAATAGCCGGAAAGATTTGCGAGTTAAGCAAGCAGGCGGTGATAGTCGAATTTGAAAGGAAGCATCTTGAGGCAAAGACGGCGGTGGTCGGCGACGGTACGGACTCTTCGAATACGACGGAAGAACTCAATTCCGCGCTCAAATTAAACGAGCTTATAGAGTCGGGGGTATATGGAAATTATATCGCCGAACAAAACGCCGCGCAAATATCGGCGTCGGCGTCGCGCGTGGTCGCGGCGGCGACAAACGGACGTTATGCGCTTGAGTACAACGACGGCTTGAGGGTCAAGGATAAGCTCTTTGACGATAAATACAGAACCTTGGCAACCCTGGACGAAAAGGAACGTATGACGATAGGCTTGGCGGTAATAGCCGCTTTGGCAAAAACTCAAGCCGATTCCAAAATACTCTTTATCGACGGGTTTGACCTTGTAGGCGGCGAATATACCGAGGACTTTAAAGTAGTGGTACGCGCGCTCAAGGAAAGTTTTGACTATATAGCAGTACTCGTGAGAGAGGGCATAGAAAATTCCGGCGCTGTGATAAACGTCAAGGCGGAAGAAAGCGGCAACGCCGTATTGACCGACAAGGAATAAAAAATCTATTAAGTCTATAATGTCGCAAGACAAAAACGGTGGCTATGGCAAAGCATAAATATACCAATAAAAAGAATCCGGTTTCGCCGAAAAAAGTAAGCGTGCAAGCCGAAGGCATAAGCGTAAGCGCTACCGATACGGCGGTCGAAGAAAAAAACATTATTCCCGAGGGTAAAGGCGGCAGACTGTCCTTTAGGCAAAAGAGCGAAATATTTTTGACCGCAAACGACAGAATCGCCGCTATAGACAATGCGAAGGGAATATTGCTTTTTCTTTTATTGTTCTTGGGATTTGGGATAATCAACGCTTTGCCGAATACCCCCGTGTTTTTTCAGCCGCACGGCGAATATCCGTCAATACGGCTTGCCGATTATATGACGCCGTGCCTTTTGTTTTTAGTCGCGATCTCCTTAAACACCTCTTTTAGAAAGCGCGCCGAAAAGTACGGAGAAAAAGCCGCGAGAAAGCATATAGTAACGCGCGGATTTATTTATATGGCGGCGGGAGCCTTAATAGGGCAGGTCTTGTTTATAGTTTTGGTTTTTTTGAATCCGGGAAGAACGGTTCAGGCTCAGGGCTGGGATGTACTTGCCGCCGTAGGTTCCGGAATTATTGTCGCGGGACTTTGCGCGGGTAAGAAAACGGTATTTAAGATTATAACGGCGGGCGTTTTGCTGGCGTTGCATTATGTTTTGCCGCTTATATTTAACGGACTATACTCGTATATGTATATGACGTCAAATCAGTGGGGCGGGCTTTTGTCGTTCTTTGTGTTCGGCGCGTTGGCACTATTATACGGAATATTCGCGGAGCTTGCGTTTAAGAATATAAAGCTTTATTTGGCGATATACGCCGCCACGGTCTTGCTCTCCGTTGTTTGTATTATCCGGACGCTCCCTTATAACGGCGTCACATATCTTGAAGGAAGCACGCTTCTTTCAATCCTTTCAAATCCTTTGATAATCAACTTCAAGACGGTATCGATAGGGTATTTCGTATTGGGTACGGCGATAGGCGGATTCGCCATTTTGGTAATGGCGGTCATGAACTACATAAACTCGCGCGATTACTTCTTATTCGGAGCGTTGGGGCGCAACTCCGTTTTGGTTTGCCTCGCCTACATGGTGTTTGATCAGTTTGCGTTGTATACTCTATATCGACAAGCGGCGAAGCTACCCGTGGGAGAAGCGTTGCCTTTTTATGTGCCGCTTTTGGTTTCATTGAGCTTTACGGCGGTCGTGTGCGTCGCGGCATATGTCCTAGACAAAAAGAAAATTTATTTAAAACTATGAAAATAGGAATATATTCAAATACGCAGAGAGATAACGAGCTAAAAGCCGCAAAAAAATTTGTCCGGGAGCTTTCATCAGCCGGGATAGATTACTTTGTCGCGGAATCCGGAGAATTGAACGGCGGCAGACTTTTGAGCAGGGAAGAGGTTTTGAATCTTTGCGATATAATCGTCGTATTCGGCGGCGACGGAACGATATTGGGCATAGTAAAAAACGCGTCGGCGAAAAGTATACCGGTTTTGGGCGTCAATATGGGGAATCTCGGTTTTTTGACGGAAACGGACGAAAGCGGATTGGGAGATATAGTAAAGGCGCTAAAGAATCGCGCCTATACTATAGAAGAACGCGCAATGCTTGAGGCGAACGCCGACGGAGAGACATATACCGCTCTTAACGAAATCGTTATCCGCGAAAGCGCGGCTAAAATTGCGCACATAAGGTTATATGTGGACGATTCTATGGTTGACGAATATTACGCCGACGGCGTATTGATAAGCACGCCGACGGGGTCGACGGCATATTCGTTATCCGCGGGAGGGCCTATACTTGCGCCCGACGTAGACGCGCTCATAATCAATCCGTTAAACCCGCATTCTTTGCATAGCCGCCCTTTCGTCGTGTCGGGCAAAAGCGCGATAAGACTTGAGTCCTTTAAAAACGACAATTTACAGTTGGTTTACGACGGAGTCGTAAGAAGCGGCGTGTTGACAAAAAATTGCGTGACAATAGCCAAATCTAAGACGAAAGCGAGTTTTGTCCGCATAAAGCCGTATGATTTTTATAACAAAATTCTATATAAATTCAACAAAGACAGATAATAAGATTTTAAGGATACCGTTATGTCGCGTTCAAAAAGACAGGCAAAAATACTCGAACTCATAACCGATTCAAATATTGAAAAACAGGAAACCTTGACGGAGCTTTTGAAAGACGCCGGGTTTGATGTGACGCAGGCGACGGTTTCGCGCGACATAAAAGAGCTGGGAATTATAAAGGCGTTCGGCGAAAACGGCGCGTATAAATATGCCGCGAACACTCAAACGTCCAAGTTGTCGTCGCGGAGAATAGCTATTTTTAAGGGGGCGGTCGTAAGCGTCGATTATGCGGACAATATCATAGTCATAAAAACTATGAGCGGTTCGGCCAGCTCCGCGGCAACCCTTATTGATTCGCTCAAAGAGCCTGCCATTTTGGGCTCCGTAGCCGGTGACGATACAATTTTTGTCGTGGTAAAGAATAAGAGCGCGGTAGAGGGGATTATAGATAAGTTTAACGGATATATGGAATAATAAAGCGGGCTATATAAGTTTATAATAAAATTTTGAAGGATAATAGGGAAAGATTTTTTGGAATTTTTCCCTATATCTCTAAAAAAACTCCAAACCGGAGGTAACGACATGCTTCTTTCTTTACATATTGAGAATATCGCGTTGATAAAGAGCCTTTCCTTGGAATTTTGCGAAGGGCTTAATGTTTTGAGCGGTGAAACGGGCGCCGGTAAATCTATTATAATAGACGCGATAAGTTTTATATTGGGCGGACGAGCCGACAAAACTTTGATACGGTACGGGGAGCGCGCCGCGGTTGT
The DNA here is from genome assembly GCA_031273965.1 of Clostridiales bacterium. Lineage (GTDB taxonomy): Bacteria > Bacillota > Clostridia > Christensenellales > JAISNN01 > JAISNN01. The sequence continues at coordinate 3,717 of JAISQX010000077.1, read as the reverse complement.
CGAAGCGGTTTTTTTGTGCGGAGCCGAAAATAGCGGCGTGAGGTCGTTCTTTGAGGAAAACGGTATAGAAGCCGACGACAATATTATTTTGCGCCGCGTAATGACGGCTGATAACAGAAACGAATGCCGCATAAACGGCAGACTTGTCAATCTGTCCACTCTAAAAAATCTTACGGTTATGCTTGCGGATATATACGGGCAAAACGAGCACCAGTCGCTTCTAAAAACCGCGACGCACATAGCCGTTATAGACGGACTGTCAAAGGGTATAACGGCGGAAAAAGAAAAGCTTTCCGGAATATTCGGCGAGTACAAAGCCGTTCAAAAAAAAGCCGCGGCTTTTGGAGATTTGGCCTACAGGGAAAGGCGGCTGGATATGCTTAAGTATCAGATAGAGGAGATAGAGAACGCAAAGCTTAAAGAGGGCGAAGAGGAAAAGCTGAGAGAAGCGCGCATAAAGTTTAGCAATATGGGTAAACTTACGGCGTACGTTTCAACGGCGTACGGACTTTTGGACGGCGAGGAGGTTAGCGCGGGCGCGTTAATTTCGAGGGCGTTATCCGCGATGACGTCGGCGGGAGAATTAGATGAAACAGCCGAGGAGATAAGCGAGAGATTATCGGACATAAAGTCGCAGTTAAGAGACGTCATACACGACGTAAAAGACTGTTTGAACGGGCTTAATTACGACGAAAAACACGCCGACGAAGTTGAGGAAAGACTCGATGAAATAAAGCTGATAAAGAAAAAATACGGACACAATATAGACGCCGTCGCCGCGCAACTAAATATGCTCAAAGAGGAATACGACTCTTTGTCCGACAGCGAAAATATCTTGACGGAGTTAAATAGAAAAGGGCAAGAGCTTTTTGAGCAATACGTCGACGGCGCGATAGCGCTGTCAAAAAAAAGAAAAGTCGCGGCAAAGACGTTTGAGGAGGAAATAAAGCGCGAGTTATCCGAACTTAGCATGAGCGGAACGACCTTCAAAGCGGAATTTTCCGAAGACGGAGACGCCGATTATATTTCCGCAAATATGCGCGCCGACGGTTTTGATAATGTGGAATTTCTCATTTCTCCGAACGCGGGAGAGCCGCTTCGGCCTTTTTCAAAGATAATCTCGGGCGGCGAGATGTCGAGGTTTATGCTTGCGTTAAAGAGCATAATATCCGAAACCGACAATATAGGCGTTATGATATTCGACGAAATAGATACGGGAATAAGCGGAACCGTCGCCGAAACCGTCGCGCAAAAGCTCTGCAAAATCTCCGGAGGAAAACAGGTTTTAGCGGTAACGCATCTTCCGCAAATTGCGGGATACGCCGACAGGCACTTTTTGATAAGCAAAAGCCAATCGGCAGGAAAGACCTTGACAAGCGTGGAATGCCTGACGCGCGAGCGCTCTATAGAAGAAATAGCCCGTTTATCGGGCGGCGCCGATAAAAAGACGGCTATTCCTCACGCCGTAAGCATAAAAGAAAAAGGCGATAGATTTAAGGCCGCGCTAATGAGTCAGAACCTTTAACGTATTGGGAGGGGATTTAATCCCCTCCCAAAAAACATTTCAAAGCTTTTGACTTTGATTTTTAATTTATATTTTTGACGCTCGTTATTCGGCGTCGCGCGTTAACGTTAAACGTTCGTGTTGTAGGCTAAACCTTAAATTATGGACGCGGCGGAAGAGAGATACGTTATAAGCGGCGTGCCGTAGTCATAGTAGTTTCTGATGCCCGTATTCAAAAAGAAAGTTGACGATATAAGCGAAAATTTAGCCATAGTAGTTTCGTATGGGATATAGCCCTGAAAATATAAATACGAAATGTTTTTCGCGGAAGAAACGGTCTCATCGGCTTTGCCTATGACAGTCAAAAGGTCTTTGGAAAAAACATAATTCCCGTATGCCGCGCCGTAAGGGACGTATTTATCGCCGTTGCTTTGGGCAAATTCATAGATTTCCCCATTTTCAAGGAACGCGCCTTTTGGAAAGTTGTTTGTCGTATCGACAAGCCGCTCATACGCTTTTGTTTCGTAATTATAATGGACTTCCCAGTAATAGCCGTCTTTTTTTCTAAAATCCTGCGGACGTTTGTCCAGAAACGGTGAACGCCACATAAAGCTTTGGGGATATACGAACAACGCGAGGTCGCCCGGATCGCCGTCATGATTGCTTTGTTGCGCGACATACATGTTATTTACGTCGGGAATGAGATAGTCGTTATAATAAAAGCAGTTGAGTTGGAAGTCGATGCCGAGCGTTTCTTCGCCGGTTTCTTCATCGACGATAACGCGGGGAACGACAAAAGTATAGTAATCGAATTTTTTGTCGACGCCCATTACGACGGAAAAGAGAACGGGAGCGGAGTAATTAAAGGTTCCCGCCAATTCGTCGTCTTCGTCCGTGTCGGGGTCGTCTGGATATATGGAAGGCATAAACATACAAGCTTCGCCCGTATTCGATATGAATATTACTATCGGAGTAAAACCGTCCAAATACTCTCCGAACGCCATAAGCTTTGGGTCCGAAATCGTTCCGTCCTCGGCTTTCGGCACAAGCCAGGTATAAAAGATATATGCGTTATAGTAGGATTTGACGTTAAAATCCGCGCGGAAAAGCACAACCAAACCTACGAGCGTCAATACGATTGTAAGCGCCGTAATTTTTTTAAGATGCTTTTTTACTAAGCCGCCGATAGATTTTAGCGCGATTAAAGCGTGCGCGCCGATTTTTTTTGTTTCGATTTTCATTTTTCTCCGTTATTACCGAATGGTTTTGATATTATAGCGTCAAAGAACCCGGGGAAACTCGGCGATTGAGGCGTATGCGAAATGAGCGGGGGGGGCTCTCAATCAGAGCTTGCGCATTTCATGCGTAAGCCCTGACTTTAGTTGTAGATTAGCTCTATCTCGTCTTTTTTATATTGCTTTGTAAATTTACTTACTATAGGCACGGAAACGAGCGAAAATATCATGGCGCATACGCCCGTAAACGGCGCAAAGGCTATTCCGCCCTTTAGGACTGCCGCGAGTCCGTTAAGACCTGCCGCGGGGTATATAAGACCAAGAACAATCGTCAAGACGAGCGTAATGCAAAGACCGCCGATAATAGACGTCCAAGCCGCGGCGCGCGTAACTTTTTTACTGTATAAACCGTGAACGTACGGCCCTATGAAGCAACCCGCGAGCGTACCCCAACTCAAGCTCATCATCGTGACGATTGCGTCTATCTTGATTATCGCGAGCAAAGCCGAAAGGAGTATAAAAGCAAGACAGGTTATGCGCAGATAGAGATTTAAACGCTTCTCGTCCGTATCTTTTTTTATAAAGCCTTTATAAAAATCCATTATGAGAGCCGACGAACCCGAAAGCGAAATCGAAGCGAGCGAACTCATAGCCGCGGCGAGTATAATGACAACGATAAGTCCGAGCATAAAAGGATTCATTATCGCGTCAAGAACGGCGGGAATAATAGAGTCAAAATCAACGGTGCCCGCCGCGTTTTTCGGGACCGTCGTATCGTTAAATATAAGCGACGAAAAAACGCCGAAGAAATAAGCTCCGCCTCCTATCATCAAGGCGAAAATCGTACTTATTACCGTCGCTTTTTTTATTACGTCGTTTTTTAAGGCGTAAAAATTGTGAATAGATTGAGGCAGCCCCCACAATACGAGCGACGTCAAAAATACTAAAACTATGAAGTTAAAGCCGGGAGCTTTTAAA
>JAISQX010000073.1 GCA_031273965.1 Clostridiales bacterium | reverse complement strand
GAATAAAAGCGTATAGTATTCTCCCGTTTCCGTCTTTTACGGGTATTACAGTGTTTCCAAGTCCGTTCAAATTTGTAAAACCGACGTCCAATACGCAATACTCCGCAGCGAGGAGTATCTCCGCCACTTTCGCTTTGTCCGCGCGGTTTTCGGCGTCATGGTTTCCCATTGTCATAGTCCACGGGATTTTAAATCCGTCCATAAAAGCGCCGAATTCCTCAAAAATAAGGTCGTTCAGCGACGCCGTTTCAATATCGCCCGTCAGATAAATAAAATCCGGAGCGGCGTCTTTTACAAGCTTCTTTATATCGGCATATGCGCCTCTATTGACAGCCTCTCCCACCCAAAAATAATTCGCGTACCAACCGCCGTTTTTAAAATGCGTATCCGTAAGCATCAAAACCTTTAATGTCCCGCCCTCGTTTACGGTCAGCGAAAAATATGCGTCCGCGTCAAAGGTCATTCTCTCGTCCCATTCGTTCGCTTCCACATACCCGTAAATGTTTTCCTTACCAAGGAGAGACAACTGCACTCTTGACACGCCGTATGTTCCAAAAAACACAACGGCGATAAAGAGTATCGTAAGCGCCGCGGTTTTAAACTTTTGACCTTTAGTTTTCGACATGATTTTATCTCCTTAATAAAAATTAATCGACGAAGCGAACATGTTTTTTTCGTATCATCCGAAATGTTTTTACAATCCGTACCTTTCGGCTATTTTTGCCGCGATATCATCCTTTTTTATTATATCGCTAAACCGTTGTTCACGCAAATCCAAATCTTGCAGACCTTCGGGAATATCCAACCCCGTATAGGAGTTGAGTTTTTTTATAGCCAAAAAAGAATCGCTTACCTTAAATTCGGACAGATAATAATACACGTCGGCGGCAAACTTATAAGGACTTGCCGTCGCGACAATCACCGCCTTTGCGTCTTCATTTACATTGTTTAAGTAATCATAATAGACCGAAACGCCGACGGCGGTATGCGTATCGAGAACATAACCGCAACTTTCATAAAAATTACAAACCGTTGTCTTGACATCTTCCTCGTCCGCGTATCCCGCGGCGACAAATTCCGCGCAACGCGCCAAAATAGCGTTGCTTACGGAATATTTTCCGTTTGCTTTCAAGTCCGACATAAGCTCTCTTATCATTGCGTCGTCCTCTTTTGAGATGTCAAACAAGAATCTCTCCAGATTGGAGGAAACGAGTATATCCATAGACGGCGACGAGGTTTTATAAAAGCTTCTGTTCGTATCGTACTCCCCCGTATCAAAAAAATCCGTCAGAATATTGTTCCTGTTCGACGCGCATATGAGTTTGTTTACCGGTAATCCGGATTTTTGAGCGTAATATGCCGCCAAAATATTCCCAAAGTTTCCGGTCGGTACGACAATATTTATCTTTTCGCCGGATTTTATCTCTCCCGAGCCCAAAAGGTCCGCGTAAGCCGAAAAATAATATGCAATCTGCGGAATAAGCCGCCCGATATTTATACTGTTCGCCGAAGAAAGCTTCATTCCCTTTTTTTCAAGCCGGTCGCAAAGCTCTTTATCGCAAAATATATTCTTTACCGCCGTTTGCGCGTCGTCAAAGTTGCCCCTCACCGCCGCGACATATACGTTATCACCTTCCGTCGTCGTCATCTGCGCCTTTTGTATTCCGCTCACGCCTTCGTTCGGGTAAAAGGTCATTATCTCAATCCCCTCCATATCCCGAAAGCCCTCAAGCGCCGCCTTTCCCGTGTCGCCGCTTGTAGCTACGAGTATCAGCGTCTTGTTGTCGTCGTTATTTTTTCGCTTTGCGGCGGAAACAAGGTACGGCATCACCGACAGAGCCATGTCCTTAAAAGCGCTTGTAGGTCCGTGAAAAAGCTCCAAAATATATATGTCGTCCTCAACCTTCAAAAGAGGACACGCGTCGCCGTCAAATTTATCGCCCGCCGCCTCGGCGTATTCCAACAGTTCCTCGAAATCAAAGTCCGTAAGATACCGCGACAATACCGTCGCCAACCGTTCGGGATAGCTCTTTTCTATCAAATCCCTTATGTCGCTTCTCAAAAACTGCGGAAATTCCTCCGGAACGTACAATCCGCCGTCCTCCGCTATTCCGTCAAGGATAGCGCGCGACGGCGCGACCTTGATGTTTTTATTCCGCGTACTCATATAATACATAATTAAGTCTCCTCGTATGGATTTACCGTAATCGGATCAAAATGACTCTCTATAAAGTATATTATAGCATACAAATTAAATTATTTCAATATATTTGTTTATCGCGCTCATATAAAAATACTCAAAAACGGACGGGTAATATCACTCGTCCGTCGGTTTTTTATTAAATTTGTTTAATATATTTCCAAACGCCGCGTATATAATCACTTCTCCTCCGAAAGTATTACGAGCGGACTTATATTTGTAAACCTTTTTTTGAAGCCGACATAGTACAAAATAAAGGACGTTAGATTTATACCGAGTACGGCTAACGGCGCATACCATACGGTTTTTATTTCAAAGTCTATCACAAAAAGGTCCGACGCTATATCCTGAAAATACGTGTTTATAAGATATGAACCGAATATCCCGAATATTACGGAAAGCGCTAATATAAATATCAACGCGATGAAACAAATTCTCACAAGCTCAGGTATCGTCGCGCCCAACACCTTATACAATCCGTATGTTTTTTCTCTGGTGTCTATTATCATAGACGCTAAGTTTATTATGGCGAACGCTCCGACAACGAACAGTAAAGCCGTTATGACCCAAAACAATGTACGCGAAAGGTTATACGACCGTATAGGATCGACAACGCCCAAAATATCTATGCATAATATGCCGTTGTCTTCCAAATAACCGGATAGTTTTGCGACGTCCAAAACGTCATAAACCTCCAACATACCCATTCCCGCAATATCGACCTTGGCTATTTCGCAGAAGCGCAAAACCAAATCAAGCGCTATGATAAAGTCCGGTTCGCTTCCGGTTTCACTCGGATTGTCCTTATATACCCCCGTTACGACAAACTCATAATAGACATCAAATTCCGGAACGACCCTATCGCCCGCCGACACTTCCAAAGCTTTTGCCGTGGATTCGGATAACCACACCTTAAATTGATTATTATTGTCGCTCCCTTTCCACGCTCTCCCGCTTATAAACGGTTGCTCCTCTTTATCCAAATACGACGTTTTATTTATTTCGTCTTTAAAAACATGCGCCTCTCCCGACAAATATGCCGTCTTTTTATCGCCGTTTTTTAATCTCACTTGCTCCGTTCCGTATGTATAGTATATCGTTATATAGTCCGCTCCGCAGTCCTTTACCGAGTCTATGTTTTTTAAATCGTTGATAAGCACCGCCGCTCCGTCCGGATACCTCTTGTGCAGTTGGTTTTTGTACTGCTTCGGCACGTCTATAGCCGTAGAAAACATAGATACTGTGGCGGAAAAAAATATTGTCAAAACGACAAAGAATATTATGTAATACTTCTTTGACGCGGCTATCTCGGTACCCAGCAAATTAAAAAAATTTTTATTACTCGTTTTCATCAAACCTCTTTCAAAAACCAAATGTATTTAGCGTTTTTGAGACTCTAATCATATAATTTTTGGGGTAAACACTATTCGTACGGACATGCTTTACGCGGATTCCAAAACGACGAATTACGCCGCTAAAAGCTTCTAAGTAGGTTCGGCGACGATTTCTCCGTCAAGAAGGCGAATTATTCTTTTTGCCCGTTTCGCGTCTCTCTCCTGATGCGTTATCAGAAGTATCGTTATACCTTCGTTATTTAGTCCTTCAAAAATATCCATTATTTTTTCGGCGTTCGCCGTATCGAGATTTCCGCAAGGCTCGTCCGCAAGCAATATTTTCGGCTCGTTTACAAGCGCGCGGGCTATCGCCGCTCTCTGCTTCTCTCCGCCGGAGAGATTATTCGCGAGATTCTTTAACTTGTCGGATATTCCGAGTTTTTCGGCATATTTTTTTATTTTTTCTTCGCGCGTTTTTTTGTCCGCGCCGGCTATGAGCATCGGTATCTCCAGATTTTTATAAACGGTATATGACGGCTCCAAATGAAAAGCCTGAAAGACAAAGCCTATCTCATTATTTCGGTACTTTGCAATTTCTTTTTCCGAAAAATCATAGATGTTTTTTCCCTTGTAATACAAACGCCCGTAAGAAGGCTTATCAAGCCCCCCTATGATGTGAAACAGCGTCGATTTTCCGCTTCCGGAACGTCCCGTAACGGCGACGTATTCGCCCTCTCCGACCTCAAGGTCGACGTATTTCAGCGCGAAAAAGTCCCCGTAGCATTTGGTTAATCTTTCCGTTTTTATCATTACATTTATCCTTTTGATAACTATATTTTTTATAGATGTACTTATTTATGCTTTCTTTATTTTTTTATCCGCCCGCCGCTCACTAACGGCTGCCGGATTCGCTTCTTACAAAAGCCTTACGACGTCGCGTTTTATGTGTATCCTTATCAATATCATACTTAAAATAAGCAAGAATACCGCGCCTCCCAAAAACACGCCGAGACCTATTAACGTATAATCGGAAAGATTCAATGTTAAGCTTATGCGCGTCGTGCTAAACGTAAACTGCCCGATAAGCTCTATCAGCTCCGCGGATACAAACATTGACACAACCACCGCCACAGAAAATACCATAATTAGCTCCGTGAAAATAATCATAAAGCTATTCCAATCCGTCATGCCCTCGGCTTTCATTACGCCAAAATATATTCCCTTACGCTTTACGTCATATAGTAAAATAGTTATTATGTTTATGACAAGCGCTATTAACAATAACAAACCTATTACGCCCATTATTCTGTTTACAAGATTGCGCTGATTTTCTAAGAAAGCAAAACTCTCTATCAAGGATTTACCGGAATATCCTAAATAACCTATTTCCGCCGTTATCACACCTTCAAGACTGTGTTTAATCTTTTCGTATATTTCTATGCCGGTTTTAAAATTATTAAGGTATATATATGTCGTCCGTTTAATATGCTTGCTTAAGTCTTGGTTGACAAAAAAATTAATCCCCCAATATGTAGAATATAAATTACTTTGAGCGTCGCTGAGTACACCGACAATTTTCATGTTCACAAGACGCTCTTGCGTCGTACCCCCGGATGTATATACCATATTCAATGTCTTTCCCAAGACGTCGTTCACGCTAAGCCCTAGCGTATGGACAAATCGATAATTAACAACAATCTCATTTTCTTTTCTGTCCAATGTTCCATACGATATATGCTCGTTAGGAAACCTGTATTTAAATTCCGTATACTCATTTTTTGATATTATTTCACCATTCTCCACCGATATTAAATACACGTCGCTTTTGAAATCATATCTTTTTTCATCCAAATACACCTGATAGTTTTCAACGTCCAAATATCCTCTACCTATCGTTCTTATCTGATTAACGCCTTCTATTGATTCAAAATAATCTATATTCTCGTCCGGCAACTCGCCTTCATACTCTATTTCCACATAATTGCTAGACATTCTAACGTAAACCAATTCTTCAAACTGTCTGTCCACCGCCACATTATATGAGAATACCGTGACAAACAATATACAGACGAGTATAAATCCTACGACTATTTTTATCGTGGTTTTTCTTCTCTGCACAAGATTGTATATAGCTATTTTTAATATATTTTTTATACCCATAATCCACTTACAATCAATCGCACATAAAAGGAACCGGAAAATCTCCTCTTATGTGCGAAGTAATATTAGTTTTGCACTTCTCAAAATTTCAACAACGGCTACACGCATTCTTCCTATCCGATTTACTTTAACTAAAAAAGCTCCTTAGACCTTTATTAGCCTTTCTATTTTTATCATTAAATTCACACTCTTAACAAACAATGTATTTATTATATTCTAATATAACCGTTATCACTGTATGTGAATTTATGCTCTATATTATTTAAATTAATTATATATTTAAAAAAATCACAATAAGATAAAAACCGCTCTATTACTATTTCTTTTATGATACTCCAACACCGCGCCTTTTGTCAAGTAAAGTCCTTTATAAAAAATATATAGCGATAAAATGCTCCAAATACTCTACAAAAAAACAAAAAACGGGCGGCTACATTTCGTTCAACCGTCCGTTTCTCTTTTATTAAAGCCGCTTAATACGCTCTTAAGAACTCTGACAGCCGAACGCTCCGACGAACGTATACAAATACTTCATAAAATCTTTATTAGACGCTTCATCAAAGCCATATTGCGAATATCTCGGCAATAAATTTATATAACAACCGATAAAATAATCGAACAAAACTAAAAAAAACACGGGAGAAAACCTTTTCAAAAAAGTTTTACTCCCGCGTTCTATTTTAAAAACATTCAAACGGCATAAGTATTAATTCGTCCGCTTAAGTCAATCTTTGGAGATATTAATACATTCCGTCCATACCGCCCATTCCGCCGCCCGGCATCGGAGGCGCGGGAGGTTCGGGTATGTCGCATACCAACGCTTCGGTAGTGAGAAGCGTTGCTGCGACGCTTGCGGCGTTTTCGAGTGCGCTGCGCGCAACCTTTGTCGGGTCGATGATTCCGGCTTCCACCATGTCGCAATATTGATTCTTCAAAGCGTCGTATCCGTAATTTATGCCCTTTTGAGCGTTCAATATATTGTTTACAACCACGCTGCCCTCAACGCCGGCGTTCGCGGCTATTTGCCTGACGGGTTCTTCCAATGCTCTTAGGACTATCTGTCCGCCCGTCTTTTCGTCGCCCGTGAGTTTGTCAACAATGGCTCCGACGTTCTTTATGACCGATAGAAGCGCTATTCCGCCCCCCGGAATAACTCCCTCTTCCACCGCGGCTCTCGCGGCTGCCAAGGCGTCCTCTATTCTGAGTTTTTTCTCTTTCATCTCTATCTCGGTAGCCGCGCCGACATTGATTACCGCCACGCCTCCCGATAATTTTGCAAGTCTTTCCTGTAATTTTTCTCTGTCATAATCGCTCGTCGTCTCGCCTATTTGCGCTTTTATGGATTTTACGCGCGCGGTGATGTCCTCTTTCTTTCCGTTCCCGCCGATGATTATGGTGTTTTCCTTATCGACCTTAACCTGCTTTGCGCGACCAAGCATATCAAGCTTGGTATCCTTTAACTCCAATCCGAGTTCATCGGAGATAACCTGTCCGCCCGTCAATACCGCTATATCCTCAAGCATAGCCTTTCTTCTGTCGCCAAAGCCCGGAGCTTTTACCGCCACACAGTTAAATACGCCTTTGAGTTTATTTATAACTATAGTCGTAAGCGCTTCGCCCTCGATGTCGTCGGCAATAATCAAAAGCTTTAAATTATTCTTTAAGACCTGCTCCAATACCGGCAATATCTCTTGAATATTGCTTATCTTTTTGTCCGTGATGAGGATAACGGGATTTTCAAGTTCCGCCGTCATTTTTTCGGGATTCGTCACCATATACGCCGAAGCGTATCCTCTGTCAAATTGCATTCCCTCAACCAGAGAAAGCTCCGTCTTTACCGATTTGCCTTCGTCGACGGTTATAACTCCGTCGTTACCCACTTTGTCCATAGCGTCGGAAACAAGCTGTCCGATCCCGTCGTCCGAGGCGGAAACGCTCGCGATATGCGCTATAGCCTGTTTATCGGCGATAGGCTTGCTTATCTTTTTTAATTCCACAACGGCGGCTTCGCTTGCAACAGCGATTCCTTTCTTTAAAATCATCGGATTTGCGCCCGCCGCAACGTTTTTTAAACCTTCTCTGATTATAGCCTGCGCCAAAAGCGCCGCCGTCGTCGTTCCGTCGCCCGCCACGTCGTTGGTCTTTACGGAAACTTCCTTTATGAGCTGCGCGCCCATATTTTCAAACGGATCGGCTATCTCTATCTCCTTAGCTATAGTTACGCCGTCGTTCGTTATAAGCGGAGAGCCGAATTTCTTGTCAAGAACCACATTTCTGCCCTTAGGTCCCAAAGTAATTTTTACAGTATCCGCAAGGATATTTACACCTTTTTCGAGAGCGCGTCTCGCGTCTTCTCCGTATTTGAATTGTTTTGCCATATTAAATAATCACCTTTCCTTTTTTAATTTTATTTTCTTTTTAAAATTTTACAAAGCATCGCTTCTCTCCGTACCCAAAAACTATGAGCGGAAATTTTGTTTTATTCGAATTTAGTTCGATTCTCGCCGTTTTTTTAGATAACGCGACTTACGCGATGATCGCCAAAATATCGCTTTGACGAAGTATGGTTACTTCCTTGCCGTCAAGCTTAAATTCGCTTCCGGAATACTTGCTGTAGAGTATCTTGTCGCCGATCTTAACCTGCATAACGACCTCTTTACCGTCTATGAGACCTCCCGGTCCGACGGCTATGACCTCCGCCATTTGCGGCTTTTCCTGCGCGCTTCCCGGTAAAACGATTCCTCCGGGTGATTTTTCGATAGTTTCTACCGAACGAATAACTACTTTGTCAAATAAAGGTTTGATTGTCATTTTTTACACCTCCGTATTAATTTATATAATTTATTTTTATCTTAAAAAACTTACCGAAAATCACCGCAAAAAGCCGCGTATCGGTATTGAGATTAGCAGTTACTCTATAAGAGTGCTAAAAGTATATCATTTTTTTTCGTTTATAAAAAGCCGTTTAATCAATAAAATTCAAAAATAATCATGTTTTTATTCGATTAAAACCGTTTATGCGCAAAAGACTTAATCATTTTACTTTTTTTTTATTGAAAAGTCAAATAATTTAGGGTGATTTTAGTGTCAATGCAATAAACTATAATAATTTTATTTTTACCGAATATATAAATACTACCACATATTGACGGGGATTTTAAATTATTATGACAAAAAACGGCGGAGAAGTTAATTACTCGGAATATACCGTAAGGAAATTCCGCGAAAGACTTTTTTCCAACTCCGAGGAATACGCAAAAATGTATAAGGAACGGAACGAAGAAACCGATTATATCCGACCGCGCGCCGAAGCGCAAAAACCGCGAGTCCCTCAAGGCGAGCATAACGATAGCCGCGATAAGAACGAATCTGTCCGGCAGGACGTAATAGATATAAATCCGTGCGAGCTAAAAACCGAAGAATCGGAAAAATTTTTCTCCGCCGAAATTCCTGATTACCCAAAAAAAGAGGATAAAGAGAATTTTTATGCTTCGGGAAGCGCGGAAATTCATCCCCCGAATATGGCGAATCTCATTATGCGCAAACATATTTTTTTGCCGTCGAACAAAAATAGCTACTCCAAAAAAAAAATATCGTTCCCAAAAAAAATAATCGTCGGGCTTTGCGTCATATGCATATTATTATGCGGCTCTTTTATGATAGCCGGCGGTTTAGCGGACAACGCAATATTTGCCTATCTCCCGATAGGCGGTTATGCCGCGACATATTACGCGGTATGCACAGGCGAGTACGAGGATATGAACGACGCGAAAAATCACGCTTTGAAAATAATGGAACAAGGCGCCGCCGGCTATGTTGTTTATGACGGCAATTATAAAGTAATAGCCGCGGTCTATATAGGTCAAGCCGACGCCGAAAAAGTAAAGGAGCGCATAGACGGCGCAAGCATATACAAAATTAAAATGAAGAAGGTTTCCTTAAATAAATATACCGATTCGGAACAAAGCCGTATCCGGCTTATGTTAAACTATGCGGACACGGTATACGGAGAACTATACGGCATAAGTAACGCGTTGGACGACAACTCGACGGATATCGCCGCCGCGCGCAACAAAATCGCTTTGCTTGTCCGCGAAATCAATATTATATCATCCTCCGTATCATATAGCGATAGAGATAAACCGATATTTTTGAAGATAAAGAACGACCTTATCGCCGCCGAAGCCGCTCTCTCCTACCTGCTGACGAACGACGCGTTGCGTCCGAATTTTACCGCCAATATACGTTATACTTACGTCATGATATTGAATATCCACAGAGCCTTTTTACCCGAAGTTTAAGCTGCGCTTCACCATTTAACGAGGCTTGGAAATCATGCGTATGCCACGTATTAACCAAAAGACGTAAACCAAAAAACCTTTGACATATTAACAAGGGTATGTTATCATATATACACATAATAAAAAACGGGGAGCTTGTAAATATACCGGCTGAGAGGAAGCATTAACGTTTCGACCCGAAGCACCTGATTTGGATAATGCCAACGTAGGAATTAACGCGCCGCTTTATATAAACGGAGATTTCCATCGTCGGATATCTCCGTTTTTTTATTGCATTATAACGAACCGCATATATTTTAAGGAGAACGAAATGAAACATTCTTATTCCACTCAAATGGAAGCCGCTAAACTCGGAATAACCACGTCTCAAATGATAACCGTAGCAAACAAAGAAAATATTGAGACGGAAAAACTCAAAAGTTTGGTTGCAAGCGGACAGGTTGCCATTCCCGCGAATATTAAGCACGCCTCATTGTCCGCGGAAGGCATAGGCGGAGGGCTTCGCACAAAGATAAACGTAAACCTCGGCATATCGGGCGACGCAAAGGATTACGACGTCGAAATGCAAAAAGTCGAAACGGCTCTTAAGTACGGCGCGGAAGCCATAATGGATTTGAGTAACTACGGTAAGACAAATACTTTCAGAAGAGCGCTTATCGCCCGCTCCCCCGCAATGATAGGAACCGTACCCATGTACGACGCAATCGGCTATTTGGAAAAAGATCTTTCGGAAATTACCGCAAAGGATTTTTTGCGCGTCATACGCGCTCACGCCGAGGAGGGCGTGGATTTTATGACGGTTCACGCCGGCATCAACAGGCGCGCCGTCGAAGCCTTTAAGCGCGCGGGCAGAAAAATGAATATCGTATCGCGCGGCGGTTCCTTGCTTTTTGCCTGGATGGAAATGACCGGTAATGAAAACCCGTTTTTTGAATACTATGACGAAGTATTAGAGATACTCTGTCGATATGATGTGACAATAAGTCTCGGCGACGCGCTGAGACCGGGTTGCCTTGCGGACAGTTCGGACGCGGGGCAAATAAGCGAGCTAATAGAGCTTGGCAATTTGACAAAAAGAGCATGGGAAAAGAACGTTCAAGTAATGGTCGAAGGGCCGGGACACATGGCGCTCAATGAAATAGCCGCCAATATGATTCTCCAAAAGAAACTTTGTCATAACGCGCCTTTTTATGTACTCGGTCCTCTTGTCACCGACATAGCTCCGGGATATGACCACATAACCTCGGCTATAGGCGGCGCTATCGCCGCGACATACGGCGCGGATTTTTTGTGTTATGTAACTCCCGCGGAGCATCTGAGGCTTCCCGACTTAAACGACGTCAAAGACGGCGTAATCGCAAGCAAAATAGCCGCTCACGCGGCGGATATCGCAAAAGGCTTAAGCGGCGCGCGCGATATCGACGACAGAATGGCGGATGCGAGACGAAAGCTTGATTGGGATAAAATGTTTGATTGCGCTATCGATCCGGACAAAGCGCGCGCCTATTACGAAAGTCTGCCGCCCTCGGAAAAGCACACCTGTTCTATGTGCGGCAAAATGTGCGCGGTAAGAACTATGAATAAAATACTTGACAACGAACGTATTTGCTTTCTCGATGAATAACCCGCGCATTTATAACAGCTTAAAAAAACATTTGATGATGAATCTTTTACTTGGGAATATTCATAAGGAGAATACATGACAAAAGATTTTTGCGGCGCGATTTTTGATTTGGACGGCACGCTGACGGATTCTATGCCGGTTTGGGAATCCGCCGGAGCAAATTATTTAAAGACAAAAAATATAGAAGCAAATTCCGATATCGTCGATAAAATGCGCTCGATTACGCTTATGGAGTCCTCCGCTCTTATATCCGAAGAATACGGGCTTGACGAGTCCGCCGAAGAGATTTTTAAGGGCATCAACAAGGTGATAGAGCATGACTTTTTTCATACGATTGCTTTAAAAAAAGGCGTTGTAAAGATACTTGATTTGTTCAAGCGACGCGGCGTCAAAATGTGCGTGGCAACGGCAACCGAGCGGCGTTTGGCGGAAGCCGTTCTAAAACGCAACGGGATTTTGGATTACTTCAACGCCGTGCTTACGTGCAACGAGTTGAACACGGGAAAGAAGTATTCGCCGAAAATATTTCTGGAAGCTTTAGATGTTTTGGGAACGGAAAAACACAATACTTACGTGTTTGAGGACGCGCTTCACGCGGTTATTACGGCTAAAAGGGCGGGCTTTAACGTTGTCGCCGTCTATGACGATTCCGCAAAAGACTTTAAGGAAGAAATAAAAAACACCGCGGATCTGTTTATTCGTTCCTGGCATGATTATTATCGAATAATAAAAGGGGAAATATGAAAAAAGTCTTAACCGTCGCCGGCTCCGACCCGAGCGGAGGCGCCGGAATACAAGCCGATATAAAGACTATAGCCGCCCACGGATTATACGCCATGAGCGTTATCACCTCGTTGACCGCACAGAATACCTTAGGCGTTTTTGGGATACTCGACGTAGACGCGAACTTTGTAAAAAAACAACTTGATTGCGTATTCGCCGACATTTACCCCGACGCCGTAAAAATCGGAATGCTCTCATCCGAAAGCATAATCGACGCCGTCGCGGAAAGACTTACTTTTTACAAAGCAAAAAATATCGTATTCGATCCGGTTATGGTTGCGACAAGCGGAGACCGACTTCTTAAAAGCGGCGACGAAAGCGCTCTTTTTAAGCTCTTTTCATCGGTTTCCCTCATCACCCCAAATATTCCGGAGACCGAAGCGCTCTGCGGTTTCTCCGTAAAAAACAAATATGACATGGAAAAAGCCGCGAAAGCCCTGTCAAAGCGTTCAGGTTGCGCCGTCCTTGTAAAGGGCGGACATCTTGCAGAAGACTCTCTTCCCGATGTATCCGATTGTTTGTATGAGAATAATTCACTCCGATGGTTTTCATCTCCTCGAATAGACAATCCGAATAACCACGGAACCGGCTGCACGCTATCCTCCGCGATTGCCTGCAATCTCGCCATGGGAAAAGGTCTTGCGGACAGCGTAAAAGACGCAAAGGAATACCTTACGGCGGCTCTTTCCCGCCGCCTTGACATTGGACAAGGACGCGGTCCGTTATTTCATAATTTTAACTTCTAATCTTCCCGTTTAAAAATACGAGTCCCTCAAACAAAATTTACACGACGTCAATTTCGAATAAATAAGCATATTTCTTAGCAGCTTGTCATATTACTATGAGCCGTTATTTATTGTCGTTCGCCTCAATCGCGGTAAAAGCTATTCCGTCTTATTGTCATTACGTTCAACGGGCGCTTCGCCGTCGTCCGCGGAGTCGGAGCTTGCGTCCATAGACGAAGCTTCCGCGTCGTTTTGAGCGTCCGCGCCGGATTCTTTTCGATTTGTCAGACGGTCGATTTTTGTCGCCGCGCCGACTCTTTTGATAAGTTCACCTTCGGTTATCTGTTTGTGAAAATTGACTTTCGCATGATTATAGAACTTTATTACTAAAAACATGGAAAAAGCCACTATCAAAAAATCAAAAATATTCTTTATAAAACGCCCGTAATAAATGGCTATTTCTCCGGCGTCGCCTTCCGCGGCTATGATAACCCATTTTAATTCGTTCAAATCGGTTGTGCCTATTATAAGCGCCGTAAGCGGAGTTATTATATCGTTGACCAAGCTTGTGACGATTTTGCCGAACGCGGCTCCTATTATCACGGCGACGGCAAGATCTATCACATTGCCTTTGTTGATAAATTTTTTAAACTCTTCAAAAAATTTCTTCATACCGAACTCCTTATATAAACGTTTTTTTATCTTAGAATAATCATACGTGCGTTCTTTAATACGCGTTCTTTAATATCTGTTGTCAAAAATTCTCGTCGATTTCTTTTCGCTTCTCGGCAACTCTCCGATTGCGACGGCTTTTGCCTCCGGCGTAACGCCTATGACGCTTTTGAATATATTTTCCACATTTTTTTCAAGCTCTTTTATTTCAGACTTATCCGAAAGCGCCGTTTCAACAAATAAGCGCAATATATCTCTGCCGTTCAGATGATCTATCATTATCTGATACTCGCTGCTGACGTTTTCTATCCCCGCAAGCAATGAGTCGACCATTCCCGGATAAATAATAGAACCCTTAATCTTAACCATATCGTCGGAACG
>JAISQX010000184.1 GCA_031273965.1 Clostridiales bacterium | reverse complement strand
GGTAAAAGCGGCAATCCTAACACGGCTTTTTGTATTCGGCGGCGTTCCGAAAATTCGGGAAGCCGAACAAAGTCCGCGGG
Organism: Clostridiales bacterium; assembly: GCA_031273965.1. Lineage (GTDB taxonomy): Bacteria > Bacillota > Clostridia > Christensenellales > JAISNN01 > JAISNN01. The sequence continues at coordinate 7,250 of JAISQX010000184.1, read as the reverse complement.
CTTTAACGCGGCGACTTCGGCGGCGACGGCGGCGTTCGGTTTGTAACGCGGCGCGGAGAATAATTCCTCATTCTTTTTATAATCGGAAGCCGTATCCCCCTCCGCATACAACGTACCGAGTTCGTTTAGCTCCGCGAGTTTTTCTATTGCAAACGCCAGATACTTTGTCCGCGCATCGCCTAATTTAGGTTCATTTTTTACCGTGTAAGGCACATGAAGTAACGAGCACGACGCGCCGATTACTATATCGTTCGAATATTTATTTATTTCGCCGATAAGCGCGAGAACATCCTTATAGCGGGTTCTCCATATATTTTTACCGCTGATTATTCCCGCGAACAGTGTTTTCGTCTTTGGAAATCCATATTTTTGCAATAACGCCAAGCTGTCGCCCTCGACAAAATCCAACCCTATTCCGTCAAAATCCAACGCCGTTACCCGTTCGTAACAATCGCGTATATCGCCGAAATAAGTTTGCAGATATATTTGACATTTACCCTTTACGGATAAAATTCTCTCGTATAATTCCTCAAACAAGCCGATATCGTCGCTTGTAATGTCGGTCACCAAATACGGCTCGTCAAATCTTATGCTCTTCGCGCCTTGCGCGATAAGCCGCTTGACGATTTCTATGTACGCGGCGGCTGTGTACTCAATAAAATCGGACGGGGTTTTTGTTCCCGTAAACTTTGCCAATTTCAAAAATGTAAATCCGCCGATAAGCGCGGGTACCGTCTCGATTCCCGCCGCTTTTGCCTCCGCATACTCTTCGAATATCTTAGTTCCCGCAACGCTTATCCGCGTATCGTCGTCAATCTCCGGAACGATATAATGATAATTAGTATTAAACCACTTTTTCATAGCGAGAGCCTTAACGTCGCCGCGCTCACCTTGATAGCCGCGCGCCGCCGCAAAGTATTTTTTTAGCGACGTCGTCAAATCTAACCGATTATACCTCTCGGGAAGACAATTCAAAAGCGCCGCGGTATCCAGCATGTTATCATAAAATGAAAAATCTCCCGCGGTGATAAAATCAACGCCGTTTTCTCTCTCAATCAGCCATTGCTTACGCCTTAATTCTTTGGCGATATCTCTTAATTCGTTTTCGGTAATTTGGGAGCGAAAATATTTTTCCGTCGCGACCTTCAACTCGCGCTTTTCTCCAATGCGCGGAAATCCTATAACAAACGTTTTTAATTTATGTTTGCTCTCGTTTTTATAAAACTTGTTCTCCATGATATAATCCTCCGTAAAATTGAATGTAATGATTATATCATTTTTCCTTCGTTATATGTTAATACTTAAAATTGAATGTTGTATATAGGTAAAAACTATATTGCTTTTTATAGCTTACCCGCCTTGTCGGCTATCGCGGTCAATTCGTTAATAAACAGCTCGGCGAGTTTGCTTAACGCAATTTTATTATGCGCTATCCAACCGACGGTTATTGTCTCGTCTATTTCAAGCGGAACGGCTATTATATCCTTACCGTTTAAATCCGGGCTGATTATGCCCGTCGATACGGTATAGCCGTTAAGTCCGATCATTAAATTAAAAATCGTGGCTCTGTCGGAAACAAATATTTTTTTCTTATGAGGCAAAACGCTCAATATTTCTTCAGAATAATAAAACGAATTGTTTTCTCCTTGTTCAAAGCATAGGCACGGGTATTCTTCCAAATCATCCAACCGAACGCTTTTCTTGTCGGCTAACGGACTTTGCGAGCTGACAAATATGTGCGGACGCGCCGTAAACAACTCGTGAAACTCCAACCCGCTCTGCCTTAACTGGTGCATCAATACCTTTTCGTTAAAATCGTTTATGTAAATTATTCCTATTTCGCTCCGCAATTTTTTTACATCGTCAAGTATTTCGTAAGTGCGCGTATCGCGAAACGTGTATTCATATTCGTCGGAACCGAACTTTTTTATTAGGTTTACAAACGCGCTCACCACAAAAGCGTAATGCTGTGTGGAAACGGAAAAATGCTGGGGCTGAGGCTTTTTATTAAGGTATCTTCGCTCAAGCATGTCCTCCTGCTCCAAAACCTGCCTGGCATAACCTAAAAATTCCGTCCCCGCGGGAGAAAGCGTTGTCCCTTTATTAGTTCGAAAAAATAAATCCGCTCCGATTTCCTCTTCAACTTCGCGCACCGCCGCGGATAAGCTGGGCTGAGATATGAACAGCTTCTCCGCCGCAACGTTAATGGACCCGCATTCGACAATCGTCACTATATATCTCAATTTTTGTAAAGTCATAACGTCTTTCTTCCTTAAAGCCGCATCGTAAGTTGGCATTACGCGTAATTACGGCAATTTGACTACATGTTATATCCTTGAATCCAACTCCGTCATGGCGTTATATCCCATTTTATTCATTCTCATGTTCGACGTCGCAACCTCGACTATAATGGCAAGATTTCTTCCCGGCATTACAGGAAGCTTGACATAAGGAATATCTATCCCCAAGAGATTTTGATAGTTCGTGCGATTGCCGAGCCGTTCATATTCGGCGCCTTCGCGCCAGTACTCCATCTCAATTATAAGATCGATTTCGTATTCGTCTATCAGCGCGCCGACCCCGAAAAGGTGACGCACGTCCACGATTCCAACTCCTCTTACCTCGATAAAATACTTGAGTATATCGGGGGCTTCGCCTATTATCTTGTCCTTTACGCGCCTCATCATGACCAAATCGTCGGCTACAAGCCTATGCCCGCGATCGATAAGCTCCAACGCCGTTTCGCTTTTTCCTATATGACTCGGTCCCGTTATCAAAACGCCCTCGCCGTAAATGTCCAACAGTACGCCGTGAACGGACTCTCTTTCCGCAAGCAAATCATTCAAAAACATGACTATGTTATTCATTACCTCATAAAGAGGTATATGCGAGGCAAATACGGGGTGCTTATATTTTTTTGCCAGCTCTATGACTTCTTTAGGCGGCTCCAAATCGCCGGATAGCACCAAACAAGGTATATTATGCTCCATAAGGCGCATAATTGCCTCTTGTTTTTTTTGCGCGTCCAACGAGTCTAAATAATGAAGCTCGGCGTTGCCCAGCATTTGTACTCTTTCGGCGACAAAATAATCGTCCTTGTCCGCTAAAAGCAGTCCCGGACGGCTTATGTTTATCGACGTTAACGTCATTATATCGTCCGCGTTTCCGTTCTTGATTTTTAAATTGCCTTTTTTGGCAAATTCGCCTATGGTAATACTTACTTTTTTACTTTTTTCGGATTTTTTATTCTTTTTTGAGCTTCCTCTTTTTTTGTTTTCATCCATAATATCACCTATACAATTTTATAAGGATTTTAAGATGTTAGGGAAAAATTTTGTTAAAATTTTTCCCTAAAACCCTTTCGAAACATTTGACGTTATTCTCGTTTTCAAATTTACATTTAAATACACACAGCCGCCTTTATCGCGCTTCACGCTCTCTCATACGCGAGGGGTTCGCCTATCTCTCAAATAACCCGCTTAACCGCGCGTATACGCCGCTTCGCGCCTATCATTCGCCGTCGATAATCGCATCACCGTCGGCTTCGGCTTCCTTTACTATTATCTCCTGATGCTTGCATTGGTTGTTCGTACAAATATATTTCGTGTTTTCCTTTCCCGCATAGACGCGCATGTAATTATTGCATTCCGGACAAAGATACGGCGCGGGAACATCCCACGATATAAAATCGCAATCCGGATAACCGGAACAACCGTAAAAGAATTTTCCGGTCTTGGATTTTCTTTTATATACGTCCTTGCCGCATTTTGGACAAGTAGACACAGGTTTTTCGTAAGGCTTTATGTTTTTGCAATTCGGATAAGACGGACAAGCTAAAAATTTTCCAAATTTACCGTCTCTCACCACCATATGCGCGCCGCATTTTTCGCATATGACTTCGGTCACCTCCGGCTGAAGCTTGACGCTCTCGCCGCTTTTTGCCGCAAACTGTACCTTATCCAAAAATTGCGGATAAAATTTTGCTATAATCTCCTGCCACTGCCTGCCTCCGTCTTCAATTTTATCCAGGTCCTCCTCCATTTTTGCCGTAAACTCGATATCTATTATATCGGCAAAATACTTTATCAAATAATCGCAAACCGTTTCGCCAAGCGTCGTAGGCAATATGGATTTTTCTTCCTTAATAGTATATTCGCGCTTGTTGAGGACGTTTATAACCGTCGCATATGTGCTCGGTCTGCCGATACCGTTTTCTTCCATAGCTTTTACGAGAGTCGCATCCGTATAACGCGCGGGCGGCTTGGTAAATTTTTGCTCGTACTTAAGCTCTTTTAATGTAAGGGTCTCGCCCTCCGTAAAATTCGGAAGCACTCCCGTTTCCTCGGCGTTCTCATCCGGACCTTCATTCTTTTCTTCGATAACGCTGTCGCCGTACACGGCGGTAAAGCCCTTAAAGACTATGCTGCGCCCCTTTATCCTAAAGCCGTAAGTTATCTCGGGCTTTTCATTTGACGGAACGGCTACGCGTACGTTTAAGGTGTTATACACCGCTTCGGTCATTTGGCTTGCCAAATACCTCTCGTATATGAGCTTATAAAGGCGGTATTGATTCTTGTTGATTTTGTTATAAAGCGACTGCGGCGTTCTTTCCAAAGAAATTGGGCGTATCGCTTCGTGCGCATCCTGAGCGCCTTTTTTTGAGGTATATACGTTAAAACTCTTCGGAGCGTAATCATCTCCATAGTTTTCCGTGATATATCTCTTGGTTTCCGCCTGCATATCGGGCGATACCCTGACGCTGTCCGTTCTGATATAAGTGACAAGAGCCGTTTGTCCGTCGCCCTCTATTTCCACTCCCTCATACAACTGTTGCGCTATTTGCATAGACATAGGCGACGACATTGACAGCTTCTTTGACGCGTCCTGCTGCATTGTGCTTGTAGTAAAAGGCGGTTGCGGGCGGCTCTTTGAAACGCCTTTCTTTACGGAATCGACATAGAAACCCTGTCCTTTTATATCGGTCAAAATTTTGTCCAGCGTTTCCTTGTCGCGAATAGTAAATTTCTTTTTGTCTATGTCCTCAAAAGCCGTCTTAAACGGTTTTGTACTCAAATCCTCAGGCTTGAGAAGGAATGCAAAGAGGTTCCAATATTCCTCGGGCACAAACGCCCTTATCTCTCTTTCTCTTTCGACAATCATCTTAAGCGTAGCGGATTGAACCCTTCCCGCGCTTAGATTTGAACGTATCTTCCTTGACAGCACGGGAGATATTTTGTATCCGACAAGACGATCCAAAACGCGCCTCGCCTGTTGCGCGTCAACCAAACACATATCTATGTCTCTGGGCTTTTCCATAGCCGCGTTAACGGCTTTTTTGGATATTTCGTTAAACACTATACGGTTGCTGTTCCCGTCGATTTCCAAAATATTTTTTAGATGCCAAGATATAGCCTCCCCCTCTCTGTCTGGGTCGGTGGCGAGATATACGGCGTCGCTCTTTTTTACAAGGCTTTTTAGCTTCTTTACCGTGTCTTTCTTTTTGTCGTAAACCTCGTATTGCGGTTTAAAATTATTCTCAACGTCCACCCCCAGCGTCTTCTCCGGCAAATCCCTTATATGTCCGCCGGACGCTTCGACAATAAAATCTCCGCCCAAGTATTTTTCTATAGTTTTTGCCTTTGACGGCGATTCGACTATGACTAATTTTTTCATATATATACTCCTCTTAATTTCGGTCGTTTAATAATTATCTGTATTTGTGATTTCGTGATATTTTTTATAAAAGCCCTCTTCCTCTACGATACTGAATAATAATTGTTTCCGGTTTCCTCTATCTGCCCCATGATAGTAAGAGACGTAAGTATGGAGGACAATTTTTTCACTTCGAGTCCGGTAATTGCGATAAGCTCGTCAAAATGCTTCTCGCCCTTTTCGAGTTCGGTCACTATAAGCGTTTCCATTATATCCAGAACAACTCCCGTTTCGGCTTTGAAGCGCGTCTTTAAGTTGTTATCCTCCAGAATATCGTTTATCTCGGTGACGATAGCTCCCTGGAATTTTTTTAAAAACTTATTTGCGCCGCGGCTTTCCTGAGAATAAATATTGCCGGGTACGATGTATACATTTTTGCCTTGATCGACGGCGTAATTTACCGTTATGAGCGAACCGCTGTTTTCGCCCGCCTCGGTGACAAGAACCGACTGCGAGAGCGCGCTGATTATCCTGTTTCTGTGCGGAAAATGATAGTTTAAGGGAGGCGTTTTTGGTTTATACTCGGTTATTATAAGTCCGCGCTCGGCAATTTGCGCGGCAAGCTCGCGGTTTTCGGCGGGATAGACGACGTCTATGCCCGTCCCGCAAACGGCGACCGTGGGCATATTATTGTCAAGAGCCGCTCTGTGCGCTATGGAATCGACGCCTCTCGCCAAACCGCTTACTATGACAAAGCCGGCGCGCGACAATTCGTCCGAAAATTCTTTTGTCACCTTCCTGCCGTATACCGACGGCGAACGCGTGCCGACCACGGAAAAAAGCCGTTTATTTAACAGACTTATGTCGCCCTTATAAAACAATATCACGGGAAAATCCGGTATTTCTCTCAAAGTGTCGGGATATTCGTCGTCCAAAAAGCTTATATACTCGGCTCCGATATCCGATAGCTCTTTTTTTAAATTGTTTTTATAATCCGCGTTATTCAAAGAATACGCGAGACGATAGACCGGCGCGCCCAAAATCTCCGTTAATTTGTCTTCAAAATCCTCAAGTCTTGCAACTACCTCGCAAGGCTCTCCGCAAACTTCGGCTATTTCCGTCAGTTTTTTTTGCGTTATACCGTCGACGCTATTCAAAAATAACAATGCCTCGTTGTTTTTTCCGCTCATTTCTTGTCCTCTCAAATCAAATACCGTATTCGACGTTTTTCGTTTTTTCGTTTCAATTTTTCATTTCATATCAGCCTGTATTTTCTGTCAAGGGAACGGTATTGCACCGCTTCCGCCACATGATCGCTCTTTATGTCTTGCGATTTATCCATATCGGCTATTGTTCTCGCCACTTTTAATATGCGCGTAACCGCTCTCGCCGTCAAGTTGAGTCTTTTGAACGCCGTTTCCAAGAGTTTTTCCGACGTGTTGTCAAGCTTGCAATATTTCGAAAGCTGCGGATTACCCATCGAAGCGTTTGTGAATATCGGCTCGTTCTCAAACCGTTCGCGTTGAATATCTCTGACCTCTTCCACGCGGCGCTTGATAACCTCGGACGCCTCGGCTTTTTTACCGAGATCGGAAGAG
>JAISQX010000018.1 GCA_031273965.1 Clostridiales bacterium | reverse complement strand
TTCCGTTATTCAAAAGGTTATAATGAGATAGCATAACGCCCTTCGGGAAGCCCGTGGTGCCGGAGGTGTATTGCATATTTATAATATCGTTACAAGATAGGGAGTCTTTTGCGTTTTTTAATTTTTCGGCGGACGCAAGGTTTTTCTCATCCAGAAGCGATGAAAAAGCCGTCATCCCGTTCGGCGTGCGTTTTTTACCGGCGTAAATCACATGCCGCAAGAACGGGAATTTATGCGCGGAAAAGGTTTTGTCCCCGCAGTCCGAAAGCTCCGGACATAACGAGTTTATTATTTCCACATAATTGCTGTCCTTAAAGCCGTCTATGAGTATGACGCCTTTGGCGTCGCATTGTTTTAACTGATATTCCAATTCGAAGATTTTATAATTTGTATTGACCGTAACCGTTACGACGCCGATTTTCGCCGCGGCAAAGAGCGTCAAAAGCCATTCGGGAGTATTCGTCGCCCAAATGGCAAGGTGGTCGCCCTTTTTGAAACCCATGTTCAAAAGCCCTCGCGCAAGTATGTCGCATTCGTCGTCAAATGCACGGTAAGTCCGCTCATAATCTCTGTCGGTATAACGCACCGCGAGATTATTCGGAAATTTTTTCGCCGTATCTTCCAAAGCTTGTCCCAGTGTTCTTCCTATTAATTCCATAAAATATATTATAGCCGAAAAGAAAAAAATTGACAACTAATTTTTGACCTTTAGGATAGACCTTAACACGGATTGCGCGCCAACGCACGCGGGCTTTTAAGACTACGTCAATTTGACTAAGCGCCGATAGCCGTCGGAGCGGGGATTTTTGAAGCGGGGTAATAAATATCGGAAGTTTTTAAAAGAGCGCGGCGGAGAAAGCTTTTGGAAAAAGCTTTCTCTCGGAGCCGCAAATGAAAGTCAGGCGAAAAGCGCTTCGAATGTGTTTTTGCCCGCGATGCCGTCGGGAGTTAGACCGCGGCTTATTTGGAATTGTTTTACGGCGTTTTCGGTTGCGAGACCGAATACGCCGTCTACGGAGATATCATAACCGAGGAAAAACAGCATTGCCTGTAAAATATAAACGAGATTATTGCGCGAGCCGAATTTTACGGAGCGCACGGCGTTTTTTGTTCTCGGTCCGAATATTCCGTCGGCGGCAAGTCCGGCGCCGTGAAGTTCGTTGAGTTCGATTTGCAACGCGCGTATCAGAGCTTTTTTTGTTCGCGGACCGTATATCCCGTCGGCGGATAGCCCCGCGTCGTACGTGTTGTTCAGACCCTGCTGTATTTGTCTTGTCACGGCGCTTATCCCGGAGCCGCCGCCGCCGGAGCCGGCGTTGGGGTCATAGGTTTCGCCCAACGATTCCAAAATGCCTTTTGTTATCGCGGTAGCGTAAGCGTTTAGGTTATTGTCCCATATCTGATTGTCCCGCGCGTTACTGATAAAGCCTAATTCCAGAAGCATTGCGGGCGCGCGCGTGTTTCTCAGAACCGAAAAATTATTTGTTTTTACGCCGCGATTGACAAAACCGCCGACTTTATTTATCTCGTCGAGAACGGTTTGCGCGCGCGCCGCGGTTGTGGGCGGCGAATTGATTTGTATGTAATTTTCCACGCCGTTCGCGTCGGGGTTTGTAAAGGCGTTGCGATGAAAGGAAACGAACAAGTCCGCATTATTGTTGTTTGAGATAGCGCTGCGTTCTAAAAGCGGCACATATATGTCGGAATCTCTCGTCATTACGACTTTTTGACCTTGCCGCTTAAGGTCTTGGGCGACAAGCTGCGCTATTTTTAAATTGTCGTTTTTTTCGTACCTTGTCCCATTCACGGCTCCGTAATCGTAACCGCCGTGACCGGGATCCAAAACTATAGTTCTCATAATAACCTCGTAAATTTGATTTGATGTTGACATTTTATGAAAAGAGGTTGAGTTTTGTGACATTGTATGATATGATATATACTAAGCTTTTTGTGAAGAGGCTTAGCGATTTTTGAGAGCGTTTTGTTTGCGATTATGACAGCCGATATGCCGTCGTCGTTTCGGGGCGGCGCCGCGGAATCAAAAATCTCTTTCAAAAAATTTGCGTTTAATTTCACAAGGAGTCTATTTTTTAAAAAAATATTGCCCGGCGCAAAGGTTTCGTTAAAAAAAATTGACGATAGCAAAATGCCTAAAGAATTTATTGGATTTTTAAGCTTTTTGATAAAGTCAAAAATTGACGCTTATTTTAAGCGGCGTTCAAGACCGACGGGTAAATAACGAAGGGGAAAATATGTTTAAAATGGAAAAGATAATTAATTTCAGAGAATTGGGCGGAATACCGGTCGACGGCGGCAGAGTAAAGGCGGGAGTATTCTTTAGATCCGCGGAGCTTGATTTTGCCACCGAACGCGATATAGAGGAGCTGAACGGCTTAGGGATAAGAACCGTATTGGATTTTCGCGACGACAGCGAAAAGATAAATCCCGACGTATACGACAAAATCAAAGCCGATTATTATAACGTGCCCGTGAGAGCGGAAAACGCAAAGATAATCAAGCTGAGACAGCGCCCCGATTTAAAAACCTTTATGTCTTTGAGCGGGAAGGACGCGTGCGAGATATACGGGGAATTACCCTTTAACAATCCGAGTTACGTAAAGCTTTTTGAGCTTTTGAGGGAGGGGAAAACGCCGATACTCTTTCATTGCACCGCCGGAAAAGACCGCACCGGCATTGCCGCGGCACTTATATTATTGCTGTTGGGAGCAAAAAAAGACGACATAGTGCGGGATTATATCGTTACAAAAGCCGCGGTTCCCGCGTTAAAGGCGCGGATGTTAAAGGATTTTCATTTTTTGTTGCGCGGATTTATCGGAAAGCGCATGCAACCGCTTATCGACGCCGACGAGAAGTATATTTCGGCGGCAATCGACGCGGTATACAAAAAATACGGAACGGCGAAGGAATATTTCAGAGCCGAATACGGTTATGACGAGGAAACCGTAAGAGATATAAAAAAGCGATATGTTCAAAGCTTTGAGGAATAAAAAAATATAAAAAAACTTCCTTACGGAGTTTACTCGTTTTGTCGCGAGTCCCGTAAGGAAGTTTTGGTTTTTCGTGTAATATCGTCAATCAAAATAAACTTTGACGCTTTCGCTCTTCGGAAGTCCGACCGGCGAATTTTTTATTACGCCTACGTTAGTTTCTCTATTATAAGAATCGTCGTCCGCGGAATAGTCCGCGCGGCTTTTAGTCAAGTCCGCGTATCCGGACGGCTCGGGTTCGGAGGCGGGTTTATTTTTTTTCGCGGTTCTCCACCCTTTTATTCGTCTTATAAATATAAAGATTATGAGGCTAAACAAAATCAACGCCGTTGAGATAGGCAAAATTATTTTCGCCAACGGGTCTTTTTCCGCTTCCGCCGCTATGGTTACGGTTACGTCTATCATAAAGGTTACGCTCTCATAGTTTTCCGTGTCGTTCGGAGTAAAAGTTACGGAATATTTTCCGCTCGACTCGGGTTTCTCGTCGGCGTTAGTCCACGTGAAAACTCCCTCGATATTAGCCTTTCCGCCGCTCAAAGCCGACGCATCCAACGCGCCGCCCTTTTTGATATCCGCCGCCGTCGGAGCCGTCAAAATGACGGGAACGGC
>JAISQX010000017.1 GCA_031273965.1 Clostridiales bacterium | reverse complement strand
CCGACCATAGCCGCCGCGAACTGGGTTAACAGCGCGCCGTACTTCGCAAGCTCGACGCGGGCATCCTTTTGTTCTAGATCGATTGTTAAATTGATTGTCATAATGTGTATCTCCTCTTTTTTAATTTTTTTTTCTTATTAGTCGCTATATCTGCGCATTTGTAAATGCACTTATAGCAATAGCGATTGCCGCAAATTTTGTAATACGTATCGCCTGCGAATATACTCTCGCCGCACATATCGCAAATGTATATTGCCTCTTGTTTCGCTTCCGCCGCCGCCTCATATATCTGCCTCGCTTCATGTTCCGCGTGTTTTCTATCAAATTCGTTCATACCTTACGCCCTCCTTAAATTGCCCTTGCCGCTCCACGTCACGCGTACATTTTTAAGCCCATGCTCAAGCATTTGGTCACGCGCTCTCATTGCATCGCTAATGTCGATGTATTCTTCGATGTATATCGATTGAACGCCGTACAGCGTAAAACTTACTTTGTACATTTGTTAGCTCCTTTCAATATTACTAATTTTCATTTCAAGATATTGCACAAGGTTTTCGCGCCAAAAAAAACCACCGCACATTTCTACAATGTCAACGTATTGCTCGCGCTTTAAGTTGCTTATTAGCTCATAGAGCTCCTTGTCTGCTGTTTCCATCTCATACACATAAGCAACTAATACAGCGTTTTCGATTTTTTGCTCTGATTTTGCTATTGCATATCTAAGTACCGCAAGCCTGGCGATTTCCCGCAATTTTTCCTGTTGCTCAAGGTAAAGATTTTCAAGAATTTTTTCTGCGATTTTCTCGCGCTTCGCTTCCATGCAAAAGTCGTCTTTGTTTTTCGAACTATTCATGTATAACTTTTCAACTTCGTTGTAAACCTCTTTAAGCACCACTTTCCCGTATCCCGCTTCAAACTCTTTCTTTTCCATTTTGTTAGCTCCTTAGTTGTTCTTGATAATGCCGCTTCCGATTGTCACGCCTGATGATATTGTTTCGCCGTCTTCGTTTGACGTAAAAGATATTTCAAATACTTCGTATTTCATACTTTCCTTTGTGTCAATTATGTCGTCTTGCTCAAGAGCGCACGTGTTCAATCGTGCTTTCTCCAGTTTATACATTTTTGCCATTTTGTTTGCCTCCTTTTATTTCTTTTCGCTTTCGGTCTCGTGTTTTTTTGCCCACGCCCACAATATCGACAGTATGAGCGCGTTTAGGCTTATGCCCATTTTTTTTGACTCGTTAACAACAATCGCTTTTAACGCCGTCGGCGCACGTACTAATATTTTGCCTATCATTTTTAGCCTCCTTAAATATGCTTGCAACTTGCTTGCACATATATGTTAGCACATTGATTGCGCATTGTCAAGTATTTGCAAGTATATTTTTTTATTTTTTTATGCTATAATATTGCCTACTAATTGTTATGAGGTTTTTATCATGTCGTATACACCAAACCGCGGTATTCGTATTGACGATACAACTTATTTAAAATTGCAAGTATTAGCAAAAAAAGAAGAACGCGCCGTTAATAATCTTATAGTTTATATCCTTAAACGTCACATCGCCGACTATGAGACCCGACACGGCATTATTGAGGTTGATACCGACGCGCTCTATGAATAAGCAGTAAAACATACTCGTTAAAGCTGTATCCTAATTCTTGCGCCTCTCTCATCAATTCCTCTTTCAACTCCGCAGGCAACCGTAGCGTTGTCTGCTCTTTTTCTGCTTTCATGTTAGCTCCTTTTTACTTATTCTCTGCTATGATTTTTCTGATTTCAGCTTTCTTTTCGTCAGGTAATTCATGCCTTAACAGTCGCGTATACCAAACCTCTGAAATTCCGAGAGCCTCGGCTATTTGCCATTGCCAAACACCAGCTTTACGAGCTTCCTCGCGTATGTCTAAGTTCGCCTGCTTTTTTAGTATGTGTCGCATCTAAAAATCCTCCTTTTCGTTGATTTTTTCTAATTGCTATGATATAATAACTAAATAGCTGTTAGCGTATTAGTTAAATAATATGATAGTGTAATTATATTATAATTCGTATTTCGCGAAATGTCAAGTGTTTTTCGCATTTTACGAAATATTTTTAATTTTATTCTTTAATCAAAAAAAATCCTCCTGCCGAAGGAGGATTAAAGGGTACGTTTATGGATTTAGATAAAGAAATAATGAGTGTATTAAAAAAATATTATGGCGCGGGAAAAGTTTCTTGTGAAAACGATGAAAACTGGAAAATAACTCATAGCCTATGCCGATACGGATATTTGATAGCTTGTGATAAAACTGCCGAGATCGGCTACAAGACAATATATCATTCGGTAGAAATTACCCCTAAAGGCAAAAAAGCCGTAGAAGATTACGACAAAATCGAAAAAGAATTAGACTTACTTATATCGGCAGACGAAATAGCTAAAAAATCAAACGATATAGCCGTTGACGCAAATAATTTATCTAAAAAAGCAAATAAGAGAAGCTTTTGGTCTAATATTTTAAGCCTCATAGCCGTAATAGTTTCCATTGTCGCTATACTTATAACGATTTGCCAATCTCAATAAATCCGTTTTTTAATTCTTTTAAGACAAGAATTGAATTAGGGTTAATCGGTAATTCGATTGAACTTAGATTGTCCCTTGCTTCACATATAGTATTTGCAAATATATAGCCGCAAAGAAAACAATCCTCCCCCACTACGCCGTTCCTGTATTCTGCAAGAGTAACTTTAAATACTTTCATATTATCACCTCTTGGATATATTATAATTCGTATTTTGCGAAATGTCAATAGAAAAATTAAAAAAGGAAATGAAATTATGACAACAATTGAAAGAATAATCGAACAACTACAAGAAAGAAAAATAGGAAAAAGTACCCTCGCTAATGCTATAGGCGTCCTTCCGTCCGCTATTTCAGACTGGCAAAGCGGTAGACTTAAGCCCTCGTATGATGATATTACCAAAATCGCAGACTACTTCAACGTTACTACTGATTACTTGCTTGGGCGCACAGATAGCCCAAAACCAAAAACCGAAGACGAAATAGAAGCCGAGCTAATGGCTAAGGTAGAAGCTATCGGCTTGAGGGAGATTAATAAGTACCCTGTTCCAGTCGTCGGCATGGTGGCGGCGGGAAAACCGATTTTAGCCGTCGAGGACATTGAAGCGTATATTTACATAGACTATCCGAATCCCGAAGAGTATTTCGCCGTCCGTGTTCGCGGCGACAGCATGACGAATGTCGGCATAATAGACGGCTCTATCGCCATTATCCACCGCCAAAACGACGCTTACAACGGAGACATCATTCTTGCCCTTTTAAATGATGAGGCTACAATCAAAACCTATCGTAATCGAAACGGAATGATATTTTTGCAACCGGAAAATCCAGACTATGATATTATTCCAATAACGCCAAAAGACGATTTTATAATTTTAGGTACGTTTGAGGAAGTACGGACAACAAAAAGGCAATTAAAAAAGAAATAGGCTAAAATGGAAAAGAAAATTAAAGTATACGACATGTTTTCAATCGACGAGCTTCTCGCCGAGTTAGACAATCAAGACGGTAGCATATCGAATCCCGAAAAGGAGCGAATCAATATGCTATTAGAAATAAAAGGAGTGTCTGTCGACAGCAAACCGCGCGTCGACGGTCGCTGGCAAGGTCGCGCTCTCATAGACAACGCGTATAAATCAGTCTATGGAAAAAGCAAAGAGGAGGTTATCTTTAAATTACAGAAACTACTAAACGAGAGAGAAAAGCCGAACACGAAGAAAAAGTCAACGTCAGAATATAAATTGCACGCATGGCTTGACAAGTGGTATTCGTTATATAAAGAGGCAAAAATTAAACCCAAAACGCAAGAGGTTCTAAATTATAATATAGCGCGATTAAAAAAGGAGTTTCCGGACGCGCCCTTAAAGGCGCTAAAGGGGCTTGACATACAAGAAAAACTATTATCGATACAACAGACGAGGACGCGCGAAATATTGTATCAGACGCTAAACGCAGCTTTAAACAAAGCCGAAAAGCTGAAGCTTATAAAAGATAATCCTTGCGCCGCCGTCGAAATTCCAAAGCACCAATATAAACACCGCAACGCGCTCACTATAGACGAGCAAATGCAGTTCTTAGAGGCTATCGCCGGCGATAAATACGAGCTTTTCTTTGTGTTTTTACTCTTTACGGGCTTACGCGTCGGAGAGGCTCTCGCTTTGTCTTATGACGATTTTCATGACGGATATGTTACAGTCAATAAAAACGTCGTTGATATTAAAGGCGTACAAATTTTACAAACAACTCCTAAAACCGACGCAAGCGTTCGCAAAGTTCCCGTTCCGCCGCAAGTATATGAAAAAATAGCGACACGGAGCGGCTCTGATAGAGTTTTTGACTTTACGCAAAACGCCGTAAAACTCAAAATCAAGCGTATTTTTGCAACGTTGAAAATAGAGGGTAGCCTCCACACATTACGTCATACATACGCGACACGGCTTGAGGAACACGGCGTTCCATCGGTTTTGACACAGCGGCTTATGGGTCACGCGGATATCAAAATAACGCAAAAAATATACACGGACACCCAAATTGACTATATAAACGCCCAAAAAGGCAATATTTTTTCAGCTTTTGACACAGATTTGACACAGAAAACGTATGACACAAGCGATAAAGATGATAAAAAATAGCTTGTAAGCGCCCGTTTTTTCGATAAAAAAAAGCCACATTTCGTTAAAAATGTGGCGTTTTGGTGGGAACAATAGGGCTCGAACCTATGACCCTCTGCTTGTAAGGCAGATGCTCTCCCAACTGAGCTATGCTCCCAAAAAAATTTTTGAGCCGAAAGGTTTCATACTAATTTCTTTTTTATATGAAATCTTTCAATTCAAAAAATAGTGGTGACCCTAGGGAGGCTCGAACTCCCGTTACCGCCGTGAAAGGGCGATGTCTTAACCACTTGACCATAGGGCCTAAATGGTAGCGGCGGTCAGATTTGAACCAACGACCTGTCGGGTATGAACCGACTGCTCTAACCTGCTAAGCTACGCCGCCAAAAAAAATGGTTGCGGGGATGGGATTTGAACCTCATGACCTCCGGGTTATGAGCCCGACGAGCTACCCCTGCTCTACCCCGCGACGTTTAGCCTTACTATTCTATATGAAAACAGATTGTTTGTCAATCGTTTTTGGCTGTTATTTTTTTATTTTGTGTTGCAAGTTGCAAAATGAAGAGGAACGGATAAAAAAGAAGCGCAAATTACGAGTAAAAGCCGAATGATTGAAAAGACACCCTCCCACACGGATACGCGTAAAAGGGCGTCATTCTTTTTTAACTGCTTCGCATATTTTCAACAAAGACGCGATAAAAAATTTTATCAAATCATCGCGGCATCTTGAGCGAGGTTGCGTCAGCCTTTTCTTTCCCGAATATCCGCTCTGACTCTTTCGCTTTGAGGATAACCGCTCTCCGAGATTTTCATTACGCATACGTCTAATTCATTATTATCGGGAGCTTTGTCGGAAATCTTCAAAGAGTCGGTCTGAGGCGAAACGGCGGACGGATGCCGCGCAAATCCAAAAACATCCGCTTCAACCGTAGCCGGAGCGCCCGTCTCGCCGACATAGGTTTTTGCTACGGGTTTACGTGTCTTTGGGCGTTTAACTTTTACTATAATAATCGCTATAGCTAATAGTATCAATGCGACCGCTATCGGTCCGACAATGTCGGTCAATATCCCCGATTCTACCGCCACGTCTATCATAAAGGTCACGCTCTCATAGTTTTCCGTGTCGTTCGGAGTAAAAGTTACGGAATATTTTCCGCTCGTCTTCGGCTTTTCATCGGAATTAGTCCACGTGAAAACTCCCTCGATATTAGCCTTTCCGCCGCTCAAAGCCGACGCATCCAACGCGCCGCCCTTTTTGATATCCGCCGCCGTCGGAGCCGTCAAAATGACGGGAACGGC
>JAISQX010000175.1 GCA_031273965.1 Clostridiales bacterium | reverse complement strand
GGCGAATTAAAAACGGAAATTACGAACTCGCGGAAAGACGCATATTCTCCGCGAGCGGGAGTATTGTTCAAAAAATTTTTTTAAATTAGCGGTTTTAGGTAAAAAATTAAGCCAAATGGCAACGGAAAATTTTTTTGATAAATTATATCGCTGCCATGGGTTTATTGTTGGTCTTTTTTTTGCGCTGTATCGCCGAATTGTTGATTTTTAGTCGCATATTTTGGTTTTTCCTATTATATACTTTAATATGTTCAAGTCTTTTAAAAATTCCGCGTTATATATAAGCGCGATAATCGGCGCGGGGTTTGCGTCGGGCAGCGAGATAGCCTTGTTCTTTAAAGGTCAAAGCGTTTTTGTCGCGATTCTCGCGGGGATTATGCTGGGGGCGTTTTCGGGAGTTTTTCTCTATATAGGGAATATAATAGCGGACAAAAAAAATACCGTAGCACATAACGCTTCGATTGATTTTTTTGATATTTTCCCCAGGCGATACGCCGTAATACTTAGGGCGGCTTTTTTGATATCGTCTTTTGTCATGCTTGCGGCAATGACGGCGGGAGCCGAAGAGATATTTGAAGAGTCGTTTTGTTTTTCGCATATTGGGATATTAAGTCTTTTGCCGGCGATGGCGTGCGGACTGATGAATACCGAGAAAAAAAAATACATATTTTCATTGTTAATAGCGTTTATCATAGGATTGATACTATATCTGTATATAAAAACCGACGGCGGCGGTTCAGGCGACGGCTTCAATGTATTGAACGCGGTGTCTTATATGTCGATGAACGTTTTTTTGGGAGGATATCTTATCGTCAAAGACGGGAAAGCCGACAGAAGAGAAATTGCGTTGACTTCGGTGTTTTCGGCGACAATATTGGCGGTTCTGATCTTTATGATTTACAATATAAACGACGGCAATTTTGGCGACATGCCCGTCATAACCGCGGCGGCTAAAATAGGCAAAGAGCATGCCGCGGCGGTTATAGTGTTTCTTGCGATTTTTTCGACAATGGTTTCTACGGTGAAGTCTTTTACAAAATTTATACCCGAAAGCCGAAAAAAAATGCTGCCTCTCGCAATTATCGCCGCAGCGGCTTTTTTGGTAAGCCTTTCGGGTTTTAATAATCTCGTACAGTACGCATATCCCGTTATAAGCCTTTTCAGTTCGGTTTTTACGGCATTAGTTACGGTTTTTTTGATAAGAAATATTTTTTTACACGAAAACGGAGAGCAAACGCAAAAAACTTTTGCATTTGAGCGCGCCGAGATAACAGATAAAGCGACGGCAGGGCGGATAAAACGGCGATATTTTATATAAGTAATATTACTCCTCTTGCTTTTGTATGCCGGCGAAGCGCTGTAAAAAAGGTATAGTACCTTTTTTTAGAATTTATAATCACATAAATCTGAAGCGTAAAAAACGTTGGGAAGTGGCTTTTGCCTTCTTCTTTAGAAGCACGGAGAGTGATGCTTTTATTTTATAATGATTTTCAGTTTAAAAATTATTATAAGGAGCTTTTGAAGAAATCCTCCCTTAATAACTATGTCGAAACTCTCGGCTTCGGTTATTTCATTCTCTTGCGCGTTTTAACGCATAAAACCGCCGGCGCGGCGTCTTTATCTCTGAAGGACAAAAAGATTTGCAAATATTATCTTCGTATGATATAATAGACAAAACAATAAAGGATTGGGCGAGAGAAGCGGATTATGAAGAGAATTGTTTTGGTTATAACGGCAATGTTTTTGCTTATGTTTACCCTTACGGCATGTTCGCAGCAGAGCGCGACGGCGCTTCTGTCGCGTAAATGGGACAAGAATCGTCAAGATTTTTATTACGACGTCTATGAAACCGTCGACGGAGAAAAGAAGCTAATAGGCGGCATGAGATTGTATATGCAATATTACAATTACACCGACGTTGAAACAAAAGGAAGAGGCATTATACCGTCTTTTAAGGGGCATGTGACGGCTTATACCGTAAATATGACGCTCGGAGGCGAACCTGTTACTATCGAGTCGGAAGCCGTAATATTGGGAGACGGGTCGTTCAAACCTAAGTATTCCTACAAAAAAATTACCGAGGGCGACAACCTCGTATATGAAATCAACGCGGAATATACTTCGACTTGGATAAGCAAAAATTACGAATATACCCTAAAACGCGGCGGTAAAGACGACGTGTCGGGCAAGATGAAACTCAACGGGACATATTATGACAATGAAATGCTGTTCGCTCTCGTCCGGGCCTGTCCTCTTGACGATATGGGCGACGACTTAAACCTTGCGATTAACGTCGCAAGTCCGCTCGACGACTTAAAAAATATGATAGCTATGAAGGTTATAAACGTCGAAGGAACGGCGGTCGTATACCAAAAGGTCAGCGCGCTTGAAAGGGAAGAGGGATTGGGAGAAGAGGATTTTATAAGCGTTTCCGACGCGAAGCATTTTAAATATGTGCCGGCAAAAAACGACGGCTCGTCCGGCATGGAGATGTTTTTTGCCAAGACCGAAGATTTTATGTTTTCAAACAAACCGACATATATTCCCGTTCTGATGAGGCAAAACGGTTTGGAGTACGTTCTTTGTAAAACATCGGAGGCTATCGCGGTATAGAAACGAAAAAATTCAAACGATTCCTTAAAATTCGCGCGACGCACCTAAAACATTTATCGCCGCGCGGACAAATAAACGCAGTTCAATTAAAATCGGCATGTCAGAACAATAGGCGCCAATAGAAGAAAACCAAAGTTTATGTACCCGTAGCTCAGCGGATTAGAGCGTCGGACTCCGACTCCGAAGGCCAGAGGTTCGAACCCTCCCGGGTACACCATA
>JAISQX010000166.1 GCA_031273965.1 Clostridiales bacterium | reverse complement strand
AAAAAGTATCGGGGATTGTATGAAATTGACCGAGAACGACAGATATTGTATTTGCGTGCCGTTTTTTCATTGTTTCGGACTCGTCCTGAGCATCTTCGCTTGCGTAACGCACGGTTCCGCCATGATTCCCATAGACCATTATCGCCCCGTTAGCGTCATGTCGGCGATAACCGAGGAAAAATGCACGGCGCTGAACGGCGTGCCAACCATGTTTATAGCCATACTCGAACACCCCGACTTTTTAAAATATGATTATTCCAGCCTCCGCACGGGCATAATGGCGGGTTCGCCTTGTCCTATAAAAGCAATGCGGGACGTGGTGGACAAGATGCATTTAAAAGAGATTACAATAGTCTTCGGTCAAACCGAGTCTTCTCCCGGCTGTACGCAGACAACCGTGGACGATACGCTTGAGCGGCGCGTTCATACGGTGGGACGCACCTTGCCCTTTGTCGAAGCCAAGATTATTGATCCGGAAACGGGAAAAACGCTCCCTCCAAATACACCCGGAGAATTTTGCGCGCGCGGATATAATATCATGAAAGGCTATTATAAGATGCCGGAAGCCACCGCCTCGGTGATAGATTCGGACGGTTGGCTTCACACGGGCGACATAGCGTCATGCGACGAATACGGTTATTACAAGGTCGTGGGGCGCATAAAGGACATGATTATACGCGGCGGCGAAAATATCTACCCGAAGGAAATAGAAGAATTTATCTATACCCACCCTTCGGTGCGCGACGTACAGGTAATAGGCGTTCCGAGTAAGCAATACGGCGAGGAAATCATGGCGGTAATTATCAAAAAAAACGGCGCGGAGTTGTCTCCCGAGGAAATAAAAGAATATCTGAAACAACGCATATCGCGTCACAAAGTTCCCAAATATGTTAGATTTGTCGAATCATTCCCCTCTACCGCGAGCGGAAAAATTCAAAAGTTTAAACTCCGCGAGGAAGCTATCGATTTATTAAAACTGCATGAAGACGCCGCTATAGAAACGGCATGACTCCCGCATAGTACCGTTTGTGCCGCGCAAAGAGGCATAAGTACATCCGCGAGAGCCGCTTGTTTTTTGTTCTTGCCGTTCTTAATGTTCTTCGTGTTTTTTGCTGTAGCGGCTAACCGCTCAATTCAAGCGCGGAAGCGTTAAATTCCAGTCGTCGGGTCCGTCCTTATATAGCAACCCGTCGCGTATATTCTCTACGGTGCCCAAAAGTTTGCCCGAACGATCCAAAATTTCCAGAATAGGCTTTGCGCGTTCAATCAGCAGCACGGCGAATAAATATTCCGAGGTTCCGGGCTCATAATGCATTCCGCCGTAAGATACTCCCGTAATCAATTCAACCAAAAAATCTTTGACATATCGGTTTCCGAAGCTTTCGTCTATCTTACCAAAATAAAGCAACGCATTTTTTAGCTCTTTGACCTTTATCGTGTCCAAAACTTTGCCGACATTTTGTATAACGGCATACAAAGTCTTATCATTTTTTAATTTTTCCGGCGATAAGCCGATTTGAAGCTCACCGGAATGCTCGACGAATTTATCCATATCGGTTGCGGCGTAATGCACCATGTCTAAAATCATTTTGCCGAAGCGTTCTCTCATATATTCCGAACCGTTTTTCCCGCCGGTTTCAATCCCGACGCTTTTTAATTCCTCCGCCGTCAACGAGACGCTTTCTATTTTAACGTTCTCATAGGAAAACCTAACCTTGCGGAATAAGCCGGGCGAACCCGCCAAAGGAGCGGTGCTGACGGAGTATATTGTGTTTCCTTTAGCTGTTTTGTAATCGACGACGGAGTGCATATGAGAATGTCCGCAAAACGCAAACTCCAGACCCGCATCCGCCATTTTTTCCGCCGCGCCCAAATGCCACTCATGCCAGTCGTTGCTCCCAAAATACGGATATAAAGGAGTAGGAAGAAGCAAAGGATAGTGCTGCATAGAAAAAATATAATCTCCCGCCCTGCGCGAAGCCTCTATCTGTTCAATTACCCAAGCAAGCTCTTCCGCCGTATAGCCCCGCGTAAAAATATAATCCGCGTTTATGACAAGCAAACGATAACCTTCGGCTATTTGCACAACATACGAATAGCCGTTATCGAAAGGACTTTCCGCGATAATTTTTCCCGTTCTTTGAGAAAAGGATTTGTATATATCGGATACTTCATCCCGACCGACGATATTAGGATCAATTCTCCCATGTCCAAAATCATGCGTGGCGGGCAACGGATAAACATTCTTACCCGCGTAAACCAAGGAATTAAGCAGTTCTACAAGCGACGCACAGCTCTCTCTGTCGCCGAAGTTTGTAAGATCGCCCGTAAGTAAAACGTTTTCTATGGAATCGTCTTCTATTATTCTTTCAAAAGCCGCTCTTGTAATCGCCTCGGTTTCGGCAAAATCTATCTGTCCGGCGGTGTGCGCGGCATTCGCTTGAATATGCGTGTCGCTGATTACGTAAAGGTCAAGAGGGTTGGCGGCTTGGTTTTCTACTTTTTGATTTGTGGTAAAGGTGCTGGCTACAAAAGGTTCGGCGCTTTTTGAGTTTAATCGTTTGATGCCGACATTTTGAATAGCCGTGAATACGGTCGCGGTAGCCGCGACGGTAATTATAATAAATAGCGTAATTAAACCGAGGCTCTTACCTATAACTCCCCGTGTTTTTTTCTTTTTTGACATTCCTTTCTCCATGCGTCGTTACCTCCGTGTATGCGTTATGCAAATATATTATCAGATTTTTTTAGGAAGCACAACATACGCTGAGTAAAGATACCGTAAGGTTTGTGTAAATCTCTAAAGCCGGCTTTTTCTTTTATGGGCGGCGCGTAAAAAACACCGAAATACGTCCGTTAAATTGACAAAACATAGGAATTGTCCCGATTTGCGTCTTTGTCCATTCTTAAACGCCAAAAAAATATACGGGAGAACGCTTTAAGCATTTCTCCCGTAACTCTTTGATTGTCCAATTATTTCCGCTAAAAAACGCGGCTTATTTTATCAATCCCAACGCCTTTCCTATTTCGCCGAGAAGCAAGGTAAAGATATTGTTGTCGTACATAATCTCGACTATCGTTGACTCCTTGACATAATTCATGAAAGGCTGTATCGCCGCTTCGTCCTCAAACAGTCCCAAAAGAGCCAAAAGCCCGTACATAACAAAAACGACAAGAGCCGCCCATACCACGGAGCCCAAGGATTTGTCAATATATCTAAAAACGCGAAGCTTGAGAATCTTTGACCATATTTTGTTAAAGAGGCTTATGGTTATAATAAACGCGATAAACAAAGCGATATATGAGCCGACGTAACAAATGATTTTGGCTATGGCAGGAACAATTACCTGCGCCATGGTGGTCGTGCCGTCGAAGGTGCCGACTTTTACAAGTATCGACTCGATAGTCCCGGCAAAAATCCCAAAGCCGCCGTCCTTTAAAACGTCGACCAAAGGCATATTCCCTTCCGCGCCGATCAAGAACAGTTTGCCGTTCTCCGAGATGACCGGCAGATTGACCGCTTCTCCGATTTTGTCAAAAAGTCCCGCGACCCAATCGTTGAGCGCAACTCCGATATCCGTTCCAAAAACATGTTCGGCTACGATTTTGCAAAGAAACGCCGATATGATAAGCGAACCGACAAACGGCAGAATTTTCTTAATAAATTTAAACAATCCCTGTTGCCAACCGATTATAAGTCCCAAACATAAGAACAATATAACGACGAGATCAAGTAACATGAGTTTTTCTCCTTAATGTTTTTATTTTTCCCTTAGCCAAGTTTATTATAGCACATAATTTTGCGTTTGGCAACAGGAAAATAAATTTTTACTCAGATTTATTTCAAATTTTCGGGATTTAGACATAATAATTCGGGTAAAACAAACTTTCCGTTCTTTCTTATCAGCGTGTCGTCAAAGTAGATTTCCCCGCCGCCAAACTCCTTTGTCTGTATCAAAACCAAATCCCAGTGTACCGCCGACTGGTTTCCATTGTCGGCCTCCGTATAACAGCTACCCGGCGTGAAGTGTATCGACCCGCTTATTTTTTCGTCAAAAAGTATATCTCCCATAGCTTTTTTTACGAAAGGATTGACTCCCAACGCAAACTCTCCGACATACCTCGCGCCTTCGTCGGTATCGAATATCTTGTTTGCCGCTTTCGCAAGCTCCGTCGTCGCCGCCTCGGCTTTTATTATCTTTCCTCTATAAAAGGTAAGCTTAACGCCGTCGAATCTTATTCCGTTATATATGGACGGCGCGTTATAAGTTATCACGCCCTCGACGCTATTTTTTTGAGGCGCGGTATACACCTCGCCGTCGGGAATATTCCTAAGACCGGAGCATTTGATAGCCGCGATATCC
>JAISQX010000107.1 GCA_031273965.1 Clostridiales bacterium | reverse complement strand
GAAATTTTTCCGCCGTTTATGGTAAACCGAGACAGTATGTACGGCACCGGACAGCTCCCGAAGTTTGAAGAGGACATGTTTCATGTGGAAAATACAAATTATTATCTGATACCGACGGCGGAAGTTCCCGTAACCAACCTGCACCGAAACGAAATATTGAGCGTTTCGGATTTGCCTATCAAATATTGCGCTTATACGGCGTGTTTCCGCGCCGAAGCGGGCAGCGCCGGACGCGACACGAGAGGACTTATCCGTCAGCATCAATTTAACAAAGTCGAGCTTGTAAAATTTTCAAATCCGGACAATAGCTTTGACGAATTGGAAAACCTGACGTGTGACGCGGAAAAAATATTGCAAATCTTGGGTCTTCCATATCGCGTCGTGCTTCTCTGTACGGGCGATACGGGCTTTTCGTCCTGCATGACTTATGACATAGAGGTTTGGATGCCGAGTTACAACCGTTACGTGGAAATAAGTTCTTGCAGTAACTTCGGCGACTTTCAAGCCCGCCGCGCAAACATAAAATTCCGCGGTGAAAACGGAAAAACCGCGTTTGTCCATACTCTCAACGGCAGCGGTCTCGCCGTCGGCAGGACCACCGCCGCCATTTTGGAAAATTTCCAAAACGCCGACGGTTCCGTGACAATTCCGGAAGCGTTAAGAAAATATATGGGAACGGATAAAATATAAACTAAATAAAAGCAGGTGTTTTTAACCGTCTGTTCACACTGTAGACAAACCCGATTAGATGTTCGTCAAATAATCGGGTTTGTGTTTTTTTATTTAGTTTATAGCTAACGTCAACCGTGATAAAATACGCGAACCCCTTCCGCGAACCCACTTAATCCGGTATGCGCAAAATAACCTATCGCGACCCCTCCGAATGCAAAAAAACCTATCGCAACCCCTCCGAATGCAAAAAAGCCGATAGCGACGCCTCCGAACGCGGCGACAATCGCCGCGGCTACGCTCCCGAACGCGCCGATTAACCCAAATGCGGCTACTCCAAACGCCAATATACCAAATGAAAGCAGTCCGAACGAAACAATACCAAATGATAAAATACCTATGCTTATGATCCCTTTCGCCCTTATGCCTATGGCTATTATGCCTTCGGCTTTTGAATTTAACTTATTAAAATTTATATGGATATAGGGCTTTCCCTTTTTAGTCTTTTTTTTACTGACATACTCGCGCGTCGCAACTTTTTCCAATCCGAAATTTTCGGACTCAAAAAACGAAAAAGCTTGGTTAGCCTCTTCGCGCTTTTCTTTTTGCTCCTCATTGCCGTTTTTCGACGCGCTATAGTTTTTTGCGTTTTCCTTTTTTGTAAAGTCTTCTCTTTCGCCTTTCTCATCCCGTTTTTCGCATTTTAAAAGTTCGTCGACGCTCACGCCCAAAATCTCCGAAAGTTTCGGCAATATCCTTATTTCGGGATTTGACTCGTCAGTTTCCCATTTTGATACGGCTTTATCGGTTACGCCCAACATATGACCCAATTTCTCTTGGGTCAATCCTTTTTCTTTTCTTAAATCGCGTATAAATTCACCCATCATATTTTTATTTTCCATTACTCACCCTCAAACTTATATACATTTTTTTCGCTTAATATAAACGCTCATAAACACGGCTGATGCTTCTTGTTATATTTTACCATAGGAAACAAACTTTTCCAATAGAAAAAGGTCGAATGATGGTAGAATTTTTATAAATCTCCGTCGTTCGACCCGTTTTCATATAGCTCGCAAGCATAAACGTGCGTATTTCTTCTTTATTTCAATTATTTCAATCTCACCTTTAAGTCGTCAAGTTCTTTTTTCAGAGCTTTAGGGAGCTTATTGTTGTTATCGTCGATTTTATTGTAAAACTCTTCGATTCCTTCGGCTTCCTGCGCCCAAACGTCCTTATCGACGTCAAGCAACTTAGCTATGCCGTCGACGGTCAAGTCGCTGCCTTCAATATTGATATCCTCCGGCTTAGGAAGGTATCCGATAGGCGTTTCCACAGCGTCTACGGCTTCTTCCGCTCTCTTTAATATCCAATCAAGCACGCGCATATTATCGCCAAAACCGGGCCACGCAAAGTTTCCGTTTTCGTCGAGGCGGAACCAGTTTACATTAAAAATTTTCGGCTGTTTCTTGATTTTCTTGCCCATTTCAAGCCAATGGTTCAGATAATCCCCGATATGGTATCCTATAAACGGCAGCATAGCCATCGGATCGCGCCTCACCACGCCTACTGCGCCCGAAGCCGCCGCCGTCGTCTCCGAAGCCATTATTGAGCCGACGAAAACGCCGTGTTCCCAGCTTGTCGCCTGATAAACAAGCGGAGCGGTCTTTGCTCTTCTTCCGCCGAATACGATAGCCGAAATAGGCACTCCTTTCGGATTTTCAAATTCGGGACTTATGCAAGGGCAGTTTATTGCCGGAGCGGTAAATCTGCTGTTCGGGTGAGCGCCTTTAACGTCCGAGGTCTTTCCGTTCCATGGGTTTCCCTTCCAGTCGATAGCGTCCTCGGGCGGATTTTTGTCAAGCCCCTCCCACCACACGGTGTTATTCGCTTTGTTTAATACGACGTTTGTAAATATCGTGTTTTTCTTTGTAGACGCAAGCGCGTTGGGATTTGATTTGACATTGGTCCCCGGCGCCACGCCAAAAAATCCATATTCCGGATTGATAGCGTAAAGCCTGCCGTCATCGCCGACTCTAAGCCATGCTATATCGTCGCCTACGCACCACACTTTATAGCCTTTTTTCGTATAGGTTTCCGGAGGAATAAGCATTGCAAGGTTTGTCTTTCCGCATGCCGACGGAAAAGCCGCCGAAATATATTTCGTCTCGCCGTTCGGCTTCTCAATTCCCAATATGAGCATATGCTCCGCCATCCAACCCTCGTTCTTGCCTTGAAACGAAGCTATGCGCAAAGCGAAACACTTTTTACCGAGAAGCACGTTCCCGCCATAAGCGCTGTTTACAGACCAAATCGTATTGTCCTCGGGGAAATGGCAAATATATCTCTTCTCCTCGTCTATATCCGCCGTCGCGTGCAAGCCCCTGACAAAATCATTACTGTCGCCTAACACGTCCAAACACCTTTTGCCTATTCTGGTCATGATATTCATGTTGATAACGACATAGATAGAATCGGTAAGCTCTATGCCGACTTTAGAAAATTCCGAACCCACCGCGCCCATAGAGTAAGGTATGACGTACATTGTCCTGCCTTTCATTGAACCGTCGTATATCTCGGAAAGCTTAGCGTAAGCGTCCTTCGGCTCCATCCAGTTATTCGTCGGTCCCGCATCCTCTTTTTTTCTCGAACAGATAAATGTGCGATGCTCGACTCTCGCCACATCGTTGACCTTCGTGCGGTGCAAATAGCATCCGGGAAGCAATTCTTCGTTAAGCTTGATAAGCTCGCCCGATTGCACGGACTTCGCCGTCAATTCGTCAAGCTGCGCCTTGCAACCGTCTATCCAGACCACGTTGTCCGGCTTCGTCAGCTTTACGCTTGCCTCAATAAATTCCAATACCTTCTTATTTGTCGTCAATTCTTTAGCCATATAACCACTCCTCTATAATATAATGAAATAATATATCTCAAATTTGTCCGTCGGCGCGCTCAATCTTACGCTTCGTTAAGCATAAAATCAACAACGCTTTCACAATATATAATTTTATCAAAAATTTGCAAATAAAGCAAGTAAATTAGGCTTCTTGAAATTTAAAATGTTAAAAACCTTTTTCTTGAATCTATTTTGAAAAAACGCAAATCAATCAAAAACAAAAATCGAAGCTTAAAAAATTAAGCTTCCGGGTCGGTTATTGATATTTTTCATTTATAATATCAATTAAAACTCATATGGCATGTAAGGCTTGCGGCTCCTAAACTCGGTTAAAACAATTCGCCGTATATAAGCCCCCTTAAGTCCTCCAACCCTTCTCCGGTCTTTGCGGATATACTCACGGCATTATCAAGACGCGGCTGTTGGTTTC
>JAISQX010000076.1 GCA_031273965.1 Clostridiales bacterium | reverse complement strand
TTGAAGGTCTTATCCGCGAATATTTTTTCGGGATGTATCAGCTTAATCGATATAACCATACCGGAAGGCGTGATTACTATAGACAGCAACGCCTTTTTCGGGTGCTTGAAGCTCACGAAAATAACAATACCTAAGAGCGTCGAAGATATGCGCTCTTATGCGTTTGCCGGTTGCGTCGGTTTGAACGACATAACTATACCGGGTGAAAGAATTAGGATAACCGGTCCGGCTTTTTACGGATGGACTTCAAGTCAAACCATATATTTTACCGGAACGGACGGCGTATATTTTTACTTTACAAATTGGTTGGAAAATTGTTACGCTCGAATCGTTTGGGAAGAGTAGATTAAGAAATACGGGAATCGGCGCATTCGCTTTTTTATCGTCCCATTCGCGGATACAATAAAATATTTTTTTGGACGTATGCAAAATAATTTTTTTAAAAACGTTCAAAGCAAACCGTGGCAAAGCTTTTTATAAAACAGTAATAAGCTTTATCCTTTCCGAATATATTATTATCGTAAGTCAGGTCAAAAATTCTGGAGGGATATTATAAATGGCGGACGAATTGAGATTCGGAGAGATAAAAACGCAATATAAAAAGTTTGTTGCGGAGTCGCAGGTAACGGCGGATTTTGCCGTGGAGGATAAGGACGGCAAAGGGATAAAAAAGATTTTATCCGTCGTAGTCGAGCCGAAAGTGGCTTCCGTCGACGCGTTGTCGGGCGAGGCGGTGGTAAACGGGCGGATAAATTATAAGCTTTTGTACGTCAACGAAGACGGCGAACCCGTAGGAGCGGATTATTTTTCCGATTACAAGGACAGCGTCTTTTCGACGGATATCGCGCCCTCAAGCGCGCTTAGCGTCAATACGACGGTAGTCGATATGACGGTCAACGAAAGCGACGCCGTTTCCGTGTCGGTCGTATTGGAAAACAAGGTGTATATGGTTATTCAGGAGGATATACCCGCGCTTACGGGAATACCCGAGGGATATTTTGACGAGAGAAGAAAGGTGATAACTCAAAGCTATGGCGAAAGTCTTCGTTCCGTCGTAGAAGTTTCGGACGAAAGCCTGACGGGCGGAGTGGTCGGACGCATACTTACGTATGAGGTTGCGGCTGTTATAAACGACGCGCGGGTAAACGGCGGGGTGATTTCCGAGGAGGGAACTCTATATGCAAACGTCCTCTATACCACGGCGGACGGCGAGTACGTCAATAAACAGTTTACCGTGCCTTTTAGCGAGGAACAGGCGGTAGCTCCCGGTCTTGACCTCGCGGTCTTTGCCGCCGCTTCCGTAAAGGGCGCAAAGGTTGTGCTTGCGGGGAGTGAGGATAATAACATTATACGTATCGAAGCGTCCGTCGAGGTATCCGCTTCGGTGATAGTCAATACCGAGGAAGAGGTGATAAGCGACGTCTTCAGCGTCACTCGCGAGCTTGAAACCCAGAGAGAGAAGTATGCCGTTCCGCGTTATTTTACCGCTTCGACTTTTACGGAAACCGTCGGAGACTCCGTCGCTTTGGATGAGGAATCAACCGCAGTGAACGAGGTTTTGGGATATCTGGGAGCGGCGAACAATATAGCGTCCATGATATCGTCAAACGACAGAGCGACGGTAGAGGGAGTCTTTAGCGTCACGGTTCTATACCGCGGCGCGGACGAGGAGATATACTCCGTGAACGTGGAAATTCCTTATTCAATCGGGATAAAAGACAATAAGCTTACGGGCGGACTTACTTTGGAGGGAAACGGAGCCGTCGCCGCCGTAAATATCAGGCGCAAACGCGACAGAGAACTCGATATAACGGCGGAGCTCTTCTTCAATGTTCGGGCTTACGGCGGCGAAACTATAACGGTTGTGTCGTTCGTAACGGAAATAGGTGAAAAAGAGGATACTCTAAGCGCAATCAGCGTGTACAATACGAGCGAGGGAGAGACGCTTTGGGATATGGCGAAGGCTCTTTCATGTACGCCGGAAATGATAATAAGTCAAAACGAGGAACTGGTTTTGCCGGTAAAAACGCCCGGCAGAGTAATTCTTTACAGAGCGTTGGAATAATATATAAACGGACTTGCGAAAGAATATTCTTCAAAAATATGAGTATTCTTTCGCAAATAACCGTTTTGCAAAAAAAATAATCGGCATGCGCGCGTAATTTTTAATTTACGGGCACGTCGTAATTCTAAGACAAAAGAGGCGGAAAAAATGCAGGACAAAAATATACAAAAGGCGATAAAGGTTTCCGTAGTGTCTATTGCGGTAAACGCGGCGCTTACGGCGTTCAAATTTATGGCCGGCATATTTGCCGGCTCTTTGGCTATGCTTTCGGATGCGGCGCATACGGCGTCCGACGTGGTGAGCACGTTGATTGTGATAATGGGCGTAAGAATATCCGGTAAAAAATCCGACGCCAATCATCAGTACGGGCATGAACGCTTTGAATGTATAGCGGCGATAATTTTATCCGTATTGCTCTTTGTTACGGGGGCGGGTATAGGTTATTCCGCGATTTTTGGACTTATAAAGAGCTATTCTGATTTTACCGTGCCGGGAAACCTTGCGCTTGCCGCCGCCGTCGTTTCTATAGTCGTAAAAGAGGCTTTGTATCACTATACTATGCATACGGCAAAAGCCGTAAATTCAGGCGCGTTACGGGCGGACGCGTGGCATCATCGCTCGGACGCGTTGTCGTCGGTAGGCAGCTTTATCGGGATTTTGGGCGCGATTTTAGGCTTTGTACAGCTTGACGCTATAGCGGGCGCGGTTATATGCTTGCTGATAATAAAAACCGCCGTAAAAATTTTTGTCGATTCGGTAAAAAAGATAACGGACGAAGCCTGCGGAGAGGACTTTGAAAACAAATTGAGAGAAAACATTCTCGTTAATGAAAAGGTTATAATCATCGACAGCCTAAAGACGCGCCGCTTTGGCGAGCGCGTGTATGCCGACATAGAGATAAGCGTCGACGCCGATATGCGCTTTGTCGAAGCTCACGACGTCGCAACCGCCGTGCACGATAATTTGGAAAGCAACTTCCCGATGATAAAACATTGTACCGTGCACGTCAATCCGTTTATAACGTCTGATTAGACTTGCGCGTAAGCCGGCTTTTTATATTCTCTAACTTGAGCTCCGCCGCTATTTGCCTTTATAGACACAAAAACCGTCTCCGCAGAATTTCGTATTTAATCTCAAAAGAGGGCAACAAAAAACGAACAATACGATAACCGAGATATAAGCGGCTTTGCTTTACGGAAAAGCCGGATATTTTGTGGGAAGCACTCGGTTACTTTATTGTTCGTTGATGGATTTAAGTTTAAATTTGCCGGTAATTAAGCTCTTTCGACGCGACCGCTTTTTAAGCAATTTGTACAGACATAGACTCTGCCGTTGGTGCCTTTTACTCTGACTTTTTGGAGATTGACATTCCAAATTCTTCTGGATTTTCTATTGCTGTGGCTTACTTTATTCCCGCTCATCTGTCCTTTTTCACAAATGCTGCATATCCTTGACATAATTATTTCCTCCGTTTTTTTTGCGAATTTTCACACTTTAAATAAATTATCTGAATTATTTTATCATTATTATCAAATAAAAGCAAGGGATTTACGATACAATTTATAAAATTGCTTGCATTTTTTTTTACGTTATTGTAAAATAATCTATACTGCGATTAAGTCGGAGTCCGGAGCAAGTTCGCTTGAGGCGGTTCTTTGCTTTCGATGCGGTCTTTTATAATAATCAACAACAATCAACCGCTACGGTATTTTTAAAGGGAGGGAATATGGCTTTAGCGACATCGAATATTTACGGAAGAATTACTATATCCGACGATGCCGTCGCGATGGTTGCGGCTCATGCGGCGTCCGAATGCTACGGCGTTGCGGAACTTATTTCCAATCGCTTCAGCGATATTATAGCCGACCTTTTTAATAAAAAAAAATACGGTAAGGGAATCCGCGTAATAACGTCCGACAACAGAATATATTTAAGCGTGTACGTCACCATAAAACAAGACATAAACGTTGACGCCGTTACCGAATCATTGAGGCGAGCCGTCGCGTACAGCGTGGAAAGCTTCACAGGAATGAGGGTAAAATCGGTGGATATAAACATAGTCGGGTACAGAATATAATAAGCCGAGTTTCGGAGAATTAAAAAAATTATGTTAAAAAATATAGATGCAAAATTATTCAAGGAGATGATTATCGGAGGCGCTCAGCTTTTGGCGAATCATAGGGAAGCCGTCGATACGCTTAATGTTTTTCCGGTGCCGGACGGCGATACCGGAACGAACATGTCGTTGACAATGCAAGCGGCGTTGCGCGAGCTAAATGAGGCGGAAAATCAAGACGATTTAGTAAGTCTTGCAAGAGCCGTTCTAAAGGGGTCGCTTAAGGGAGCCAGAGGAAATTCCGGCGTCATACTTTCTCAAATACTTAAGGGTTTTTGCGAAGTCGTAATCAATTCCAAAGAACTAAACACAAAGGTCTTTTCGGCGGCTCTAAAGCGCGGAACGGAAATAGCTTACAACGCCGTAACCAAGCCGAAAGAGGGAACAATCCTTACGGTCATAAGAATGACGGCGGAGTTTTCCGAAGGCGCGGCGGCAAAAAATCAGGATTTTCTCGTATTCATGCAGTTACTTATAAATCGGGCGGAAGAGGTATTGAAAGAAACTCCCGAAATGCTTCCCGTACTTAAAAAAGCAGGGGTCGTCGACTCCGGCGGCAAAGGTCTTATATATGTAATACGCGGTTTCTATAACGTAATGGCGGGAATAGAAATTCCGGTTTTGAACGAGGAAGAGCAAAGAAGCGAAAACGAGAAGGTCGACGCGCCTTATGCGGATATTCACGATCTCGACGATATTAAATACGCGTATTGCACGGAATTTTTTGTTACAAATATCTTTCCTAAAACGACGGAATCGGATATAGATAAGTTTCGCGACGAGCTTTGTGAAATCGGCGACAGCACGATAGTTATCGGCGATATCTATCTGGTCAAAGTACACGTTCACACAAACAACCCCGATCAGGCGTTAGGATACGCGCTTAGGCTTGGAGAGATAGATAAGATAAAAATCGAGAATATGCTGCAGCAAAACAGAGCGTTAAAAGAGAAATTGATGAGCGAAAAGAAGCCGATAGGAATTATTTCCGTTTCCGGCGGAGCGGGGCTTGAGGCGATTTTTAAGGATTACGGGGTAGACCGCGTTATAGAGGGCGGGCAGACGATGAATCCCAGCGTAAAGGATTTTTCCGGAGCAATAAATACCGTGAACGCCGACAGCGTAATAATACTTCCGAACAATAAAAATATAGTTCTTGCCGCGGAGCACTCAAAGGAGCTTGCCGAAAAACGCGTTATAGTCGTCCCGACGACAAATATATCCGAAGGGCTTGCCGCGCTTATGGCGTTTTCTCCTGAGCGCACCATAGAGGAAAACCAACTTGCGATGACGCAGGCGATGAAAAAGGTAAAGGCGGGGCAGGTTACTTACGCCGTAAAAAACACTTCCATAGACGGATTCAAATTAAAGGTCGGCGACATCATAGGCATAACGTCTAAGGGAATAACGGCAAAGGATAAAAGCATATTGAGCGTCGTTAAAAAAACCATAGAAAAGCTTATCGACGAAAAGTCCGAAGTCGTCACTCTCTTTTATGGAAACGGGATGACCGACGAGGCGGCGGCGGCTGATTTGATCGCTCTGCAAGAGGCTTTCCCGAATCTTGAGATTTGCACGGCGAACGGGGGACAGCCGCATTACTATTATTATATAAGCGTGGAATAAAAAGATTTCGTGTTTTGACCGGAACGCTTGAATACCGGAGGACGGCTCATAAGATGCAGCTTACCGACATCAAAGGCATAGGCAAGGCTTATCTTCAAAAGCTCAATTTATTGGGGATTTTTTTTGTCGAGGATCTTGTAAATTTTTTGCCTTCAAAATATATTGATTTTAAAGTATTCGGCTCCGCTGACAGCTTCAAGGCGGGGCAGTTTGTTTTTTTTAGAGCAAGAGTAACAAAAGCGGAATATAATCCAAAAAAGAAAACGGTCAAAGCCGTTTTGGATATACGAGACGGCAAGGACGAAAACGTGACGAAACTTACCGCGGTTTGGTTCAACCGCCCGTATATAAAGGAAAAGCTGGTAAAAGACGAGTTGTTTCGCTTTTTTGGAAAGATTACGGAATATAAAGAGAGCCTTTTGCTTTCCAATCCCATGTTCGAGAACGATGCGGCGCCGAAAGCTCTTACGGGAATAATGCCTATTTATCGCACTAAAGGGCTTATTCCTCAGGGAATTATGAGAAATTTTATCAAAAACGCTCTTGAGTATTACAATTCGACGCATATTTCGGAATACTCGTCTTATTTGCGCGCCGACGCGATACATGAGGACGGCGCGTATGTTCCGCTCATGAAGTGCGCGGACGCTTACTTAAAAGCGCATGCTCCGGAAAGCGTCGAGAATGCTTGCGCCGCACAAAGACGGATAGCCGTGGAAGATTTTACCGGATTGATTTTTACATATAAGACGCTAAAAGCTCGCGAAAATTTACGACGCGACGAATATGCGGCGGATAAAAGTATAGCGGGCGAGTATGTTTCGGCTCTTCCTTTCGACTTAACCGCGTCGCAAAGGCGTGCGCTTGACGAAATCCTCGAAGATATGGCGGGGAAAAAATATATGAACCGACTCTTGATGGGAGACGTTGGCTCCGGAAAAACGGCGGTGGCGTTAGGCGCGGCTTTTTATGCGGTTAAATCCGGTGTTCAATGCGCGTTTTTGGCGCCTACCGAGTTGCTTGCGCGTCAGCATTTTGAGTTCACAAAAAAAATATTTTCGGATTTTAACATAAACATAAGTTTTTTGAGCGCCGCTTTGGATGCCAAAGAGCGGCGCCGCGTCGAGAGCGAAATACAAAACGGAGCCGCGGATATCGTCGTGGGAACACATTCGCTCTTTTCCAAGGGTACGGTATACAAAAATCTCGGTTTGATTATTATAGACGAGCAGCAAAGATTCGGTGTCGGCGAGAAAAACGCGCTTAAAGAAAAAGCGGAAAACGCCGACGTTTTAAGCTTGAGCGCGACGCCGATTCCGCGCGCGTTGTCGCTTGCGTTTATGGGCGAATTGGATGTGTCAACTATTGAAAGAAGACGAAAAATAGACGAGATGATTATTACGCGTATTGTCCCGGAAAGTAAAAAAGACGATATGTTCAATTATATAAGATTAAAGGCTAAGGAAAGCGTTCAATCCTACATAGTCGCGCCGAGGATAGAGGATGTGGAGGGAATAGAGACCGATACGGTAAAAAGTCTGTATAAAGAGTTAAAAGAGGGAATATTTAAGGATGTAAGGACGGCGGTTTTGCACGGAAAGATTTCCGCGGCGGAAAGAGAGCGCGTGATGAGAAGTTTCAAAGACGGCGAAACCGACGTGATAATCGGAACCACCGTTATAGAGGTCGGTATCGACGTGGGGAACGCCGGTATTATGGCGGTTATCAACGCGGATAATTACGGACTCGCGACTCTTCATCAACTGAGGGGCAGAGTCGGGCGGGGCGATAAAAAATCATATTGCTTTTTGCACACGACAAAAACGGACAACGCAAGGCTTGAGGCGCTTTTGAAGCACGGCGACGGATTTGCCGTCGCGGAATGCGATTTTAATATGCGCGGCGGCGGAAACTTTTTGGGAACGCGCCAAGCGGGAAGCTTTGAAAATTTAAACGCTTATATCATAGAAATCGACAAGGATTTGATTGCCGAAGCCAAGCTGATAGCCGACGGAATAAAGATAAACGAGGAGACGGTAAGGGCGCTGAGGGAAATAAACTATACGAAGTATTATAATATCATCAAGGATTCAGTCTTTATGTAACGCGGACAAAATCGTAAAACCGGAGCGGAGCGTTCTTTATAAACGCGGCATTTTAGGAAATATAACCAAAAATAAATAAAAAAGACGTATCATTCGGTTGATTTTTTTTGGGAAAAGTGTTAGAATTATTTGAAAATATTACGCACCTTGCCGATGATCGTTACTTTTTGCTTTATGTTTTATTTGTAACGGCGGTTTTTGGATTGAAAACGTTATTCGGCTTGGGAGGTATAAAAACATGGAGGTTTTTTATTTATGTCAGTAATCAGTATGAAGCAACTGCTCGAAGCAGGCGTGCATTTCGGACACCAAACTCCGAAATGGAACCCGAAAATGGCGAAGTACATTTATGCGGCGAGGAACA